>JAJYJA010000015.1 GCA_021789795.1 Deltaproteobacteria bacterium
TTATTTGGTAACTATTCAGCCGCACCCCATCTGCTTTGTCACCAGCCGGCTCACATACCAAAAAGTATAGCTCGCCGGCTGGGTTTCGCGCATCTGGGGCGCGGCTGAATAGTTACGGTTCCCAGCAGATGCCAATTCTGCGGCACTAAGCTGGATAGTTACGTTTTTTGTAGGGAAATGTTGAGAACACACAGAATAGGAGGGGATGTCCCTATTTTTTTCTTATCGGCCACCAACCGACAATTGGCATTCAATACCTGCTAATGCTTGCACTAAAATGGCGGAGTCATCGGCGCGGGGTTGCCTTCTTCGCAACGCGCACAACCTCAAGATGGGGCGGCTTCCATTCCAGCCGAAAAACCGGCCCGACATCGGGAATGGCCGGGAGATAGTCCGGGACGAGATCAGTCAAGGCGGCAGGGGGCGCCCCTTTCCTTGTTTCGTAACGGCGGATGGCCTCCAGCACCGCCACCGCCTTTTCAAAGGCGGTGATCTCCCTGGCATACCGTTTTTTGACCTGTTCATCTTTTTCGGAGGCATACATGCCCCGTAGCCCTATCAGCGCGGCGGAAATATCTCCGCCCTCGGCCGAGAGGAGGTTTGCCAGGTGCTCCAAAATGGGGGGGCCATTGGGCTTGGATGCGGCAAGGTGAAAGAGCCGTGCCGCTGCCAAGGGCTCGCCAAGGTAGTACATATCGTTGAAGCCGGCAAAAAACGGCAGGACAAAGTTGTCCGGCAGGGCGGCCATTCCCTGGGCAAGTACGCGGTTTGCGTAACGGGCGTAGTCCTTGTTGATATAGGGCAGAATTGCCTGGCAAAGAAAATAGGTGTCGATGAACTGCGGATGCAAGGTGGCGGCGGCGGTAAAGTAGTGGGCCAGGGGGTCTGCATATTCCAAGGGATCGCGGCCTGGTTTGACTCCGCCATAAAAAACGCTGACCTTGATAAACAGCATTTCGCCGCCCAGTTGGTGGAGATACCCCAGGGCAATTTCTTGGATTACCGGGGGCAAGGGGGGGGAGAGCTGCTGGCTGCTTTCGGAAAAACGGCCCTCCTGGAGGGAAAAGAGCGCCCCATACAAGAAAAGCAGGAGAAAAAAGAGGGGCAACCTGGCGCTCATTGCAGATCCCGGCGCTGGTAGACAAGGCAGGCAAGCCAGAGAAAAAGGCCGACATAGGAGATGGTCAAGCCAAAGTTGATCAGCAGGAGCGAGAGATCCGGCAACGGGGCCGCCGCAGCGATCATATTCTTGAAATCCAGCCGGTCAAAATTCGGGAAAACAGCGGTCAGCCACCGCAGCATGGTTTCCAAGCCCTGTTGGGCTCCTTCCCGGGCGGCTCGTTGACCCACGGCCTCCCGCACCACCGGCAACCCGGAGCAGATGGCGTAAAAGGACAGGGAGATGAGCAGCACCGGAAAACTGCCGCGCACCAGGCCGGAAAACAGGAGGATGACGGAAAGCAGCATCAGCTCCATGGCAACAAGGCCGAACCAGGCTAAAAGGTACGGCAAGATGTTGAACTGGCTGAAGTACACCGGCGCTACCATATGTTTGATGATCAGCAGGGTGCCAAAGCCCAGCCCGCACAGGAGCAGGTTCAGCAGGAGAAGAAGTCCGGCAAGTCCGGTGAAGATGCCGAGCACATATTCACCCCGGGAGATCGGCCGGGCCAGCAGGGAATAGATGACCTTTCGCTCTTCGTCCAGGGCAATGACCTGCACCCCGTGAAAAAAAAGGAAAATGCTGCCGGAAAGCCAGGCCAGGGAGAGGATGAAATCGCTGGAGGCCCGGCCGATGTCTCGGGGGATGAAGTCAAAGAACAGAAGCGCCCCTGCCTGGGCTGCCACGGAAAGGAGAATGAGGCCCAGGAGCGCATGACGGCGCAGGCCGTCGATCAGGACGATCCGGGCAAGGGCGGCGATGCGTTTTAGGGATCTAGTCATTTTCGCTCACCTGCTGTACCAGGCGGAGATATCCCTCCACAAAGGAGGGACAGCCCTGCCGTTCCGCCAATGACCGGGGTGGGCCAGCAAAAAGAGTCCGGCCCTTGTGGAGGACGAGGACGTTGTCCACAAGGCGATCCACGTCTTCCAGAATGTGCGAGCAGAACAAAATGGATCTGCCCTGGCTCTTTAGCTCGCCGATGAGCGCCAAGATGTCGGCCCGACCGATTGGGTCCAGGCCGCTCATGGGCTCATCCAAGATCAACAGCTCCGGGTCATTGAGCAGGGCGATGGCGAAGTTGGCCCGCTGCTGCATGCCCTTTGAGTAGTTGCGCAGCGGTCTTTTGCGGGCATCCCACAACCCGAGTCGGCGGAGCCATTTTTCGGAAGCGGCGTGGATAGCAGATGTGGGCATGCCGCAGGTAGTACCCGTAAAGCGCAACATATCCAGTACTGTGAGATTGGAAGGAAAATTAGCTGTCTCAGGGAGGTAGCCGATACGGCTCCGTATCTGATGATCACTCGGGGGGGCTCCGAATATCCGTATCGTGCCTTCATTTGACCGGATGAAGTCCATGAGCAGTTTGATGCAGGTAGACTTGCCCGCGCCGTTAGCGCCAACCAGTCCAAGGGTTTGCCCATGTCTTAGGGAAAAAGAGATATCCTGCAAAGCGACAGGCGATGGTTTGAGGAGCTCTTTAGAATAGCTTTTCCAGACATTGCGGAACTGAATCATGCAAATCTTCCCTGGTTATAGGGGAACGAGAGAAAAAAGAACCTGATTAGCGCTAATCTTCCGCAAGGCGTAATTTGTGTTCTAAAACCTTCCCGGGTCTGGCTGAGGTGGCATGAAAATACCCTTACGACCTGGGCAAAGAGTTACCGAATAACTGCTCTGCGGAAGATTAGCGCTAATCAGGAAAAAGAATTATTACAGAGGCTCTTGCAAAATGACGAAAAAACACGAAGATACAGGGAAACAATTGCCATTAATGCCAGTTAAGTTTGATTTTGCAATAGGCCCATTAATAAATATCTTTTGTTTGGTGTTACAATCAGTAGACAAAAAAGCGTGCCCTGAAAAGGGCACGCTTTTTTGCTGTAGGATCATGATTTGGGAATAGCAGAAAATTATTTTGCAACGTATGCTTTTCCGCTGGGACCATTCACGCCAATAATATCGTCCTTATTGGGCGTTGACGCGATAGTATCGCCTGTAGCAAGTTGGTACCCCGCAGCCTTGGCAGGAACTGCAGAAGCGTTATCCTGGTATACGGCGGTCGAGTCACTATCGACGGCAAAATAGGTATCACCCTGGAAATGCTTGGCAAAGCCTGTAAAGGAAGTCGGTAAACCTGCTGCTGGGGCGTCCGTATTGGCTATCGCGGTAACGCCGTTACCAATGGGAATCTGCAAGGCCCTTACGATGGCGTTAGCAGTGATGGTAATGACAGGAACTCCTGCAGCATTAGCAATAGTTGCCTGAGCGCCAAGACCACCAACACTACCACCGGCAGCCGCCACGGTAGCAGGTTGCGCGGTTACGCCGTATGATTGCCAGTCGGAAAAGAATGCGGCTTCTGACGTGTTTAGGTTTCGCACATCGCTTTGTGCCGAAGCGTTAAAGCCACGGATTCGATACGCCGCAAACTGCGGGATGGCGATGGCCGCCAGGATGCCGATGATCGCGACGACGATCATCAACTCGACGAGGGTGAAACCTTTTTGTCCGTTGCTGATTCTCCTTGGGTTACGCATGTCACTACCTCCTGATAAAAATAAGGGACGAAAAGCTACCGGGATGCCAGCCTAATTGCCGACGCTTTCCCCATAGAACAAGATACATGCCACCCGGCGGCAAGGATGCGGTAAAACATTTTTTCAGCTATGATTTCAAAATAATACGGCAAAAAAATCGGCAAAAAAAAATAGCATCTACACCCTAACTGCCCGCCCGCAGTGTCGGCCACTGACAAAATGCGTCCCCTCCGTGGCCATTTTTTGTCACAAAGAAAATATTTTTTAGTCCACTGAAAAAAATTGCGCAACCCTCCCATGCTCCCCCAACAGCCATCGACAAAAAAAATCCCCCAAGCAAGCCAACTATCTGGTATAAAATAAGGTTCAACTACCCTCAAAACGCCGCCGTCCGCCCGTCGTCTGGCATGGGCCATGCTCTTGTCCTTACAATCATGCTGCGATATCCTGTGCGAATAAACACCAACTGCCAACTGACTCTCTTGTCAAGATTATCTCCAATGGGGGGGGAATGACCAATGAAACTGAAAGTGATGACAACCTGTGCCTTTATGTTTCCTGGCCTTTTGTTCTGCACGCAGGCCTTCGCGATGGACAATCTGTTTCTGTGCGGACTCGTGAAGGATGTAGACGTACAGAAGGCGCTGGTCAGTGTAGATATAACATCCGGCAGTTGTCCGGGCCTAAGACAGTTTCAACTGGCCGAGCCTCAATCAGCCTCCCGCTTTATCGTTGGCGAAGAAAAATGCTTCCCCATAGACAGCAGCCATTGCAACGATAATATCGTCCATAAAATCCTCATCAGGGAGTAGCTCTATGAAAAGATTCTTGGGGATAATTTTCTTCTTGGTAGCCTTTTTCGGGTTTAACAGCCGTTTATTTGCGGCTATGAATAACTACTGCCAATCGCCGCCGTTTCTAACCACAGCCGTGCAGCCAAATGTCATGATGACGGTCGATGTCAGCGGGTCGATGAGCTGGCCAGCTTATTACGCCACATGGACAGAAACAAACATAGCCCAATCTTATGATGCAACAAAGACCTATGAAGGCTACTTTATCCCCGCCAAGGTTTATAAAACAGTTTCAGGTGTCTGGACAGAAACCGCCGCCGCCGAATCATGTTCACTAACATATAATTATTATTATTTAGGCTGGGGCGGCATATATAATTATGCAAACTGGTTTGATATAAGCGGGACATGCTCAGGGAATAAGCTTAATTTTGCCCTCATGGCAAGGATCGATCTTGTGCGCTGGGCCATGACCGGGGGTAATCCGGCCTCATGCACTGGAAATGCAACCTTTGATAAAAATAAATGCGACCCTGAATTGTGGCAACAGCCTGGCAATTCAAGCAAGGTCGGCTCGGTATGCAACAACACCATCGGCGGCTGCATCCTTTTGGCCGATGACGGTATCACGCAGGTAAAGGTTCCGTGGAGCAGGGTATATGACGGCCTTGCCTTTCAATTCGAACAGATGAGTCCTATGCCCAGGATTGGCGCGATGTTTTTCAGCGATGCCAGCATCCGCAGCCAAGGCCAGGTCTATACAGGTGACTTTACCGCGCCGAACTCTACCAGCACTGCATTCCCATACATTAACCTCATCACCGCTATAAACTCCTCCGCTCCAAGCGGCGGCACGCCGACTGGACCCGCCATGTGGGATACCCTGAACTATTTCAGACAGACACCCCCTCAATACGGCGGACTGCCTGTGCAGTCCGGGTCTGGAGACAGATGGAAAGACCCCATGTATGTATGCGATGGAGGCGGGGCTAACTGTTCACTCATCCCTTGCGCCAAGAATTTCACGATCCTGATGTCGGACGGGCAGTGGAATTATCAATCATGTTCAATAACCGATGGAATATCCGACCCTGTCATGCCTGCTTATCAGATGCACGAGGGTTTCACAAACGCTGCAACCAATGTTGCAACGAATGTGAATGCCGTTTACGCCATAGGTCTTTTTCTGGGGGGCACAGGCGAGACCTCGCTTCAAAATGTGGCTATGTACGGCGCGTTCAACACGTCAGGGAGGACCTGGCCAGGCAGCCTGACAGGCTACCCGCAAGGCACCTGTTACATGGACGACTGCGGAAATGGCCAAGGCAGCGGATGCACGCCGCTGCCGGCCTCATCAACCGACTGGGATGCCAACGGTGATAATGTGCCTGACACCTTTTATAACGCATCCGATGCCACAGGTATCAAACAAACGATCATGAACGCCATGCTTGACATCCTTCGCCGCGCTTCATCCGGCACGGCGGTGTCAGTATTGAGTTCCAACGAGGGCAGCGGCGCCAATCTCATGCAGGCCCTATTTTATCCCAAACGGACCTTCGCCGGCAACACGGATGTCTCCTGGACAAGCGACATGATGGATTACTGGTATTACATGGACCCGTTCTTTAACTCCTCGCAGATTCGAGAGGATACAGTCAGGGAAGGGGGCAATGCGTACACCTTGCTCGACCTAGAGCAGGATTACATAACAAACTTCGCATACGATTCGACTCAGAACAAGACCATGGCGCATCGTTGGTGGGATACAACCGGCACGGGCAGCGCTGTTACAGACCTAGGTACTGTGCCGATAGAAAGCACCATTCCCATCTGGCGTGCCGGCTTCAACCTCTGGTGGACAGATCCAACCACCAGGAAGATCTACACCTCGGTGGACGGATCAACCCTGATCCCCTTCGACACGACAAGCAGCTCCACACTCACCAGTTATTTGGGAGAGACCACGAGCGCCACCGCCAATGCAACCATCAATTATGTGCGCGGCTATGATTGCGTAGATGCCACAGGCGCGGCCTGCGTATGCGGAGCAGCCAATTGTTCCACCGTGGGCAGGAGCAGGACCGTGACTAACGGAGTCTGTTCCGCAAGAAGAAGTCCGTGCAACAGCGCGGCCGATTGTCCAAGCGGAGAAACCTGCGCTCAGGAAACACATGTCTGGAAATTGGGCGACATCATCTCTTCCACCCCGCGCATCATGGGGCCAGGGTACTTGGACAACTTCAATGCCCCTGCCCCCTTTGGCTACAACGACCAAACTTACAGTGATTTCATTAAAAGTAACGATTACGCCAACAGGCAACTCGTCTTTGTAGGCGCCAACGACGGCATGCTGCACGCATTCAACCTTGGCAACTTGATCCAAAACTGGGCCGGAAAAACCTGGTATCAAGCTGCCAAACAGGTAGGCACCACCGGCGCGGGAGGGATTGGCTCTGAAAGCTATGCCTTTATCCCCACCAACACCATTCCTTATCTGCAATACCTCCAGGATCCGAATTACTGCCATATCTATATGGTGGATGGCTCAATAGCGTTAACGGACGCCTCCATCAACAAGCCATCTACCTGCACGCTCACTAATTACTGGGACTGCCCGAAGCTCACCACGCTCAAAAAAACGTGCTCCACAACCACGACAACTGCCTGTGCAGTCAACGCAGATTGCCCCTCAGGCGAAACATGTGTTGGCACCGGCAATGTGGATTTCACGAATACAAGCTGGCGCACCGTCCTAATCGGCAGCATGGGAATAGGCGGCGCCACCGGCGATGCCGCTACCCCCGATAGTAATCGAATCAGTACGCCATTCCCGGTCTCGGGCACTCCAGTCGGCTGGTCATCATACTTTGCCCTTGACGTGACTGACCAGACGACGCCCCAACTATTGTGGGAGTTCGGCAATGCCGGTCTGGGCGCTACCAACGTCGGCGCGGCGGTTGTCAAGGTTGGCGGCAATGACAAACTATGCACCAACAACAACGCCATAATCTGCACAACCGACAGTAATTGCGGCGGTTCAGGCACCTGCGCCAATGTCACTACAAACGGCAGGTGGTTCGCCATCCTGGCTTCCGGCTCGACCGGCCCCATTTCCAACCAGCAATTCATGGGCACCTCGGACCAGAATCTGAAACTCTTTGTGCTCGATCTCAAGACCGGAACGCTGCTGCGCACCATAGACACCGGCATCGCCAATGCCTTTGCCGGCTCCATCTCCACCAACGCCCTCGACCTGCAAAAGGACAGGCCCAGCGATAGCGGCAACTATCAGGATAATGCCGTTTATATCGGCTATGTCCAGAACACCACCAGCGGCGGGGTGCTGCGGCTCGTCATCAATGACGATATCAATCCCGCCGACTGGACGGTAAGCCCGGTAATAGATAATATCGGGCCGGTCACCACCTCTGTGGTGAATCTTCTTGACCGAAGAAGCGGAAAACTTTGGCTCTATTTTGCCGAAGGCCGGTATTTTTACAAACAAGATGACCTGACCACGCAACGCAAGATATTCGGCATCCAAGAACCATGCTTTGATGCGACGAACAACAGCATATCTCCTGCCTGCACAAACAAATTGGCATTGACCGACCTGAAAGATCAGACAACGCTGTCACAGGTGTGCTCTTCGTCAGGGGGGGCGTGCACCACAACAGCCGATTGTCCCAGCGGACAAACCTGCGGAACATTGGCATTAACGACCGCGCAAAAAGGCTGGTATGTCAACATGGCCGCGGCAGTATCGCCGATGAGCGCGGAGCGAGTAGTTTCAAACCCCACGCCAGACCCCCTTGGTGCCGTTTATTTCCTGTCGTTTGCCCCGAACGCCGATATCTGCAGCTTTGGTGGCACCACGTATCTCTGGGCTCTGAACTACAAAACCGGCGGCAAAGTGACGTTTGGCATGCAGGGGAAAGCCCTGATACAGGTCTCCACCGGCGAAATCAAGGAACTCAACCTGTCCAGCGCACTAACCGAGAACGGGGGCCGCAAATCTGTCGGGTTCACGGGTATTCCGCCAACAGGCCAGGGCCTTATGGTGATCACCAACCCCCCACCAATGAAAGAATTCATGCACATTCAGGAAAAATGAAGAAGTCGGCGGGGCAGGACATACCAAGGTTAAACAACGCCAGCAGGAGAAAATCACATTCCCCTGCGAGACGCAACACGATGCCGTCTAAGTCAGGATTCACATTGGTAGAATTAATGGTGGTTATTGTCATAATCGGAATTATGCTGGCAATTGCAATCATAAATTTCACCCAATGGAATGACAAATATACCGTGGAATCATATACAAAGCAGATCTACTCCATTTTGATGAAGGCCAGAAATGACGCATCAAACACCAACACCCAGAATCTGGTCACCTTGGCGGCCAATCAGGTGACTACCCTCCAAGATGCCAACGGTAATGGCGTTGCTGACCCAGGCGAACCCACGACAACAAACCCCTATCCCCGTTTTGTCCTAAAATCTACTGTAGCTGGGGGGCTTCCCGCGACGATTGTTTTCGACAGAAGAGGCATCACCAACAACATCCAGACCATAAACATTACTGGTTATTCCCCAAATGCCTCCCCCGGGGTGGACTGTATCGTGGTAGCGACAACCCGCATCAGTATGGGCTTAATGACAGGAGGCACATGTGCCAAACAATAAGCAACAAACACCTGGGCAGAATGGTTTTACCCTGATTGAAATCATGATTGCCATGCTTGTCTTCATGGTGATCATGCTAGGGGTGGCTGGGGGACTTATTGCCGCCATCAAGGCCAACAGCGGCAACGTGGTGCGTGACGAGGCTCTCCGGCTGGCGGAGGATGAGTTGAATCGGCTCAGGGGGGATCAATTTTCCACCTTTGGCACGGCACCTGACCTGTCCGATACAGCGGGTGTATGGACAGCCCCAACCAATGTACTGAGCCATATCCGCGGGGGGACCATTACCTTTGCCAGAGCAACGCAAGTCACCGACCTGGTGACTGCCGCCACCGCGCTCAAGCGCATCGATGTGGCCGTGGGCTGGAACGACCCGGCCGGGGGCGCTGCCCTGCCGGCCACCGGCAAGAATCGTCAGGTGGACTTAAGCACAATAATCGTGCGCAGTGATTAATGATGTCCTCGCAAAAGGGTATATGCACCCATGAAAATTCATGTCGGCGCGGCTTGCTTTTTTGGGCGACGCCATCGTTAGCAAGGGGAAGACATGGAACAGCACGTTAACACTTTGTGCCGACGGAATGATTCCGGCTTCTCCTTGATAGAGCTGATCATCTACATGGCTATTTTGGGAATCCTGATGACCATGGTTTTTAGCAGCTTCACCCCGGTTATGCAAACCAGCTCCCAACAGTGGCGTATTGCAAAAACAAAGGTTGAAACAGGAATCGGCCTGGATTTGCTGCGCTCCGACCTTGAACATGCCGGCTTTGGCCTGCCGTGGGAGTTCCCGGTCGGGGTCACGCCAAGCCCTTATCTCGAGCCGAGTCCGCCTGTTGCGCCGGCTGCGATGAATGACGCCCCCAATGTACCAAGGGCGCTGGCCAGTGAGGATAACTCCGCCCTCAGCATGAATGGCTCCGATTATCTGGCAATCAAGGCCGCGAATGTGGTGATTGGTGTTTCCAGCCAAAAATGGGGCTTGCTGGGACGGGATGCCGCTCACAATGTCAACGTTCAATCCTTGAGCGACGATGCTTTCGTTGGCACGGACAGGGTAATCGTCATCCGCCCCGAGGTCAGCCCCGGAGAAGAGCGCCAGCTTGTTACGGATGGAACGCAAAACTATTTTGCTCAGGCGACATCAGCCGCCCTGACGTCCTTTGCCCCGCCCGAGACACCCAACGACCCCAACGGCGTACAGTATCTCCTCTACGGGCTTGATGACATCGACCTAAGCAGGCCATACAATCGCACCGATTACTATATCAACAACGCCGGCATGCCGGCTCGCTGTGCGCCAGGCACGGGAACGTTGGTCAAGGCTACCCTTAACCAGGCCAACAACAGCTTTACCATCATGCCCATCGTGGATTGCGTGGCCGATTTTCAGGTGGTTTATTATCTCGACACCAATGGCGACGGGGGGGCGGATACGATAGCCAATGCCAGTGGTCTTAATGGGCTGACCGCTAAGCAGATCCGCGACCAGGTAAAATCCATCCGATGTTATGTGCTCACCCATGAAGGAGGCGCGGATCGCACGTACACGCAGCCGCTCGATCCGGTCACCGGTCTCCCCACAATCAATGTCGGCGAAGTAGCTGCGGACGGGGTTACCCTGCTGGCCGGCCGGGCATTTGACCTAAACGCAAGCATCGGCCCAACCTGGGCCAACTACCGCTGGAAGGTATACGGCCTGGCGGTAACTCCGACAAATTTACAGTGAAAGGAAGGCCGCATGCGGCTAATTAACCGGAACACACATGACACCCCCGCAAAAAGGGAAAGCTCACCAAGGCCTACGACAACGGTATGGCCTTTGGGAGCCACGGTGGCACCGACGCCCGCCATACTAGGCAACGAAAAAGGAATGGCGTTGATCATGGCTTTGATTTTGGGCCTGATCGGCATGCTCATGATAGCATCTCTCCTCTATATGGCAGGAACCGGAATTTGGACGGGCGGCTCGAAAAAACGCTATCAAACGGCGTTGCAAGCCTCTTACGGCGACATAAATTTTTTTGCCAAGGAAATCATCCAAAACGGTATGAGTGGTACTACCCTGAGCAGCATGGGGACATATAACGGGATATTTACCCCTGTGATTTCCGACGCGAACTTCACCAAAAAACTTACGACGAGAGGCAACGTTAGTGACGGGGTTTATCCTGCCGATAACCCGGATGCGACCTTGACACTGGCCTTTACAGCGCCAACCCCCAACATAACCGTGAACAGCGCCATCTTAAGCACAACTATCGGCAACAGCGGCACATCTTCAAACGTCCTGGTGGGGGGGGGAGTGGTCAACAACGCCAGCGGCACGGTTACCCCGCAACCTATCCCGTATCTATTCAAGATTGGCATCCAGGGACAAAGCTCCCTAAACCCACTGGAAAATGCCAGACTGTCAGGGATATACGCATATTGAGGCTGACTCCGGGGCATGAAAATCCTCTCTGGCCCCAGTCCGCGGGCAGGTGAAGGCGAGCCAAGCCACCCGCAATTTAAGACCGGTGTGGTCATTGTTTCCCTGGCCGTAGCGCGGGTCACCCATAACCGGAAAGCCGACCTGGGCATAGGTTATGCGACCTCTCCCGCCCTGCACACCGGCAGCGGCGAGGGCAGCAACAAGGTGAGCGTCTTCACCCAACTGTCAACCGGCACCATCGTCCGCTCGGAGGCGGGCACGGTTGACTCGGTGCGCAGCGGCAAACGCGCCTGGCGGGAGATACAGTGATTAAATGGCGGGCAAAAGGGGAGGGGAAGGGGCTAACCCAGCCAGCGGGTCAGGGTGGCCACGATCTTGGCGGCCTGCTCGGGGCTTGAGATCTTGAACTTGCTCTTGGACTGGTACTGGCCGTCCTTTTTCTGATAGCGCCGGATGACGTAGCGGTCCGAACTGTACTCGTTGGTGCGTTTGTCCAAGTCCTGGTAACGAAACAAGATGGTGGTCCAGGCGCCCTTGGACAGGATCTCCTTGTCCAGCTCCTTGAGCACCAGCACCCCGTCTTCCTCGTAATTTATCGTTATCTCATCAACCTCAGCCGCCATACCGTCTCCACCTGTTTTAAAGTTAACGTCTCCCGGCCATCGTCGGGTGCCTAGTCATCAACTATAGCATCGCCGACCAGCCATTGCCAGCCAGAAACCGCCATCTGCCGGCGGTTGTTTAAGCCTTCTGGCCCTCCTTGCTCCCGGTCTCTCCCTCGCCATCCCAATTTTTCCGAGCCGCTAAGCCGTCGAGGGGAAACTGTCTTTGAAGTTGTTTCTGCCCGACTCCTAACACTTGCGGCTTTACTTTGCAAAGTCGCCGATGCTATACTTTGCCAGATACCCCGTTGTGGGCATGACGGGCCAGATGCGCCCCCTATTTGCAAGCCAATACACCGTGGATGGAGCTTATGGGTTTACGTCGCAAGCTATTGATT
Organism: Deltaproteobacteria bacterium; assembly: GCA_021789795.1. Classification (GTDB taxonomy): domain Bacteria; phylum Desulfobacterota; class Desulfobulbia; order Desulfobulbales; family VMSU01; genus VMSU01. Next base: position 12,620 of record JAJYJA010000015.1, read on the forward strand.
ATGGTAATTTTCTTAAGTGTCGCCCTGGTGGGGATCGTGGCCTCGTCCAACGTCTTGCTCTCCCGGGTCAAGATCGGCGGCACCGCCTACAACGGCATCGAGTTCAAGTATGGGATCATCGACCATGTGGCGAGAAGCCGGGTGGACATGGCCCTGTTGAACAGCCAGTTAAACAGCCTGATTCTGGACGAGTACAACGAGGATAACGGCGTCGCCAAGGACGTGGACGTCCTCACCAAGATGTTCGCCGATCTCGACGGGATCATGACCGGCAAGGGCCGCGGCCAGACCTGCGGCTCCTGCCACGGCCTAGAGCTGACCACGGACATCAGTGGCCACGTGACCGTCATGAACGAACAGTGGCTGCGGATGGCCAAGATCATCCGCGAAAAGCTCATCCCCTCCCTGACCCACGGCGACAAGGACCGCGCCCAGGAGGTCTTCAACGGCGAGTACGACGACGCCTACCAGTCGGTGATGGCCAACTCCAAGGAGGCGGTGGACCAGCTCCGGGGCTCGCTTGAGGCGATGAAGACCGGAATCAAGACCCAGGTCAAACGCTTCACCATCTACTTCACCACCGCCGCCCTGGTGTCCCTGTTCTTTCTCCTGGCCGGGGCCGGCTGGACGGTTGAAGGGGTGATCCGCGAGGTGCGGCGGGTGGTGGGCGCCATCGAGGAAAACGCCCGGCAGATCCACGCCGAGACCAAGATTACCTCCCATTCCTCCCAGTCAAACGCCGACGTTTCGAGCAGTATGGCCGCCGCCCTGGAGCAAACCAGCTCCTCGCTGGAGGAGATAACCGCCATGGTGCGCCAGAACGACGAGAACTCCAACAACGCCAACGCCGCCATGCGCCAGAACCAGGAAATCATCGGCCGGGCCAACGCCGATGTCACGGGCATGAAGCAGAGCATGGCCAAGATCAAGCAGGACAGCGACCGCATCTCCCAGATCATCACCGAGATCGAGGGCATCGCCTTTCAGACCAACCTCCTGGCCCTAAACGCCGCCGTCGAGGCCGCCCGGGCCGGGGAGGCGGGGGCCGGGTTCGCGGTGGTGGCCGACGAGGTACGGAGCCTGGCCCAACGCACCTCCCAGGCGGCCAAGGGCAGCCAGGGGTTAATCGAGGTGGCGGTAAATAATGTCGGCGACGGTCTGGCCACCATGGACAAGGTGGATGCGGCGATGCAGGCGGTGTCCGAGAGCTCCAGAAAGACCGGGATGCTGGTGGAGGAGATCAGCACCGCCTCCCGGCAACAGACCATCGGCATAAGCCAGATCAGCGCCACCGTCACCAGCATGGAGACCGGCACCCAGGAGCTGGCGGCCAGTTCCGAGGAGTTGGCCGCCGCCTCCCAGTCGGTGCAGAGGCAGGCCGACAGCCTCTACCAGCATATCGCCGATCTGGTGCACCTGGTGGAGGGAGATCAAGGCCAGGTGGAGACCCTGGCCTTGAGGGAATAAAGGCCCCGCGTTTAACCGGGCTTGACCTTATTTGTCGGGCAGGGTGAAGACCGGCTGCTGGAGAGTGAACTTGTCATCCAGTATCCACCGTTTCAGGGTCTCGGCGATCTCCCGGGCCCGCACCAGGCTGGACAGGGGGGCGGTGGGCACATCCTGGCCGTTGACCTGGATGGCGCCGCTCTTCAGTTGGGCGTAGCTCACCTCCCCGTAGTTGCGATTCACCCGGTTGGCGTAGTCGTGGCCGTAATCCATCACCTGGGTGAACAGCTCGGCATCCGAGACCCCGGTATGGGCCGCCAGTTCCTCGTTCAAGATAGGGATGGGGATGCCGATGCCCACCGCCAGCGAGCAGCCGTAGCCCTGAATGCTCACCCCCTTAAGCCAGCGGGAAGACATGCCCTTAAGATCGCCCTGCACCATGATGGTGCCGGCGGCCCGGCGCGGGGTCCCGTTGTCGGAACGGGGCACCGCCGGATTGTGCTGGGTGCCCTGCCAGGTGACGTAGCCAACCCCGCCGCCCAGGAAGATGCGGGTGCCTAGGCCGATGGTCTGATAGTAGGGATCGTTTAAGAGCGGACTCAGCTCCCCGGCGCTGCAATAGTTGGCGCTGCGGCCGTTGGACTTGAGCGTCCCCATGTAGGTGTAGATCGTCTTATCGGACAGATTGATGGCACAGTTGTAGTTTTGATAGCAATTTCTGGGGTTCAGCAGCAAGGCATAGGGCAGGTCGGCCAGGGTGATCTCCCTTTCCAGCAGCTTGTTGGGATAGCAGTCGGTACCGTAGCCGGTGGCCTTGAGCTGTACCTTGCGGCCCGCCACCAAATCCTCGATCACGTGCCCGCCGCCGTAGAGGAATTCGCCGGGGAAGACCTTGTTCAAGGGGTCGTCCTCGGTGGGCTCAGTGGCCCCGATGTAGGCATCCACCGCCGCCAGCCCGGCATAGGCGGGGACGTTGTTGACCCACACCTTGGCGGCCTTGGTCGTCGGGGTGCTGTGCCCGAAGTTGAACAGCACCCCGGAGGAGCACATGGGCGAGAAGGTGCCGGTGGTCACCACATCGACCTTGGCCGCCGCCTTGACCTTACCCTCCTGACGGACGATATGCACCATCTCCTCGGCGGTCACCACCACCGCCTCGCCTGATCTTATCCTGGCATTTATCTCTTCGTATGTCTTGTTAACCTTAAATCCGCTCATCGGCGCCCCTCCTCAAAAGACGGCAACAGCAGGCAGCGGCCCTCCTTCCTCTGCCTGCTGTTGCCTGATTCATTCCATCACCGACAACACCTTATGCCCGGCGGCATCCAGGTCCTTGACCAGCGGGTCGGCGTCGCAACGCTCCAGACGGAAATAATAGACCTTCTTCTTGCCCTCGTGGCTGTCCATGGCCACGTTGATGATCTCGCAGCCGTGGGCCTTGATGATCTTGGTCACCGTCTCGATCCCGCCCCGCTCATCGTTGACCAGCACGTCGATCCGGGTAGTGGCCCGGAGCAGGCCCATCACCTCGATGAAGGCGGAGAGCAGGTCGGAGGCGGTAATCACCCCCAGGAGCTTGCCATCCTCCAGCACCGGCAGGCCGCCGATCTTCCGGTCGTGGATGATGCGGGCCGCCTCCTCGATGCTGGCGTTGGCGTCGATGGTGCGGGGGTTGGTGACCATCACCTGGTGCACCGGGATGTCCTCGACCATGGAGGGGAAGGAGAATTGCCGAAGATCGCTTTCGGTGACGAAGCCGACCAGCTCGCCGTCGTCGTCCACCACCGGCAGGTGGCGGATGTTGTGCTGCCGCATGAGTTGAACCGCCTCCTGGAGCAAGGCCGTCCGGTTGATGACGATCGGATGCTTGTGGATCCAGCTTTTGACTTTCATGTGCCACACCGTGATAGTAAAATTTACCCTGGCCATCAGGAGCGGCCAGCCCGAGCCCCGCGTCCCGCGCGGCCTACGGCCCCCACGCCCCGCCCGCGACGCCAATCTTCATGCCATTACCGATGATCTTTAGAATATAATTGCCATTATTGCAAGACAGGAATATAAAAAAGCCCGGTAACTATCCAGCCGCACCCCATCTACTTTGTCACCAGCCGGCTCACATACCGAAAGTATAGCTCGCCGGCTGGTTTCGCGCATCTGGGGCGCGGCTGAATAGTTACGGCCCCCAGCCGATGCCAATTCTGCGGCACTAAGCTGGATAGTTACAAAGCCCGATCCGTTTAAGACCCCCGGCCCGGCAGACGGGCGGGACGCGCCAACTCTGGTTAAGGAACCACCCATGACGCAAGAAGAGACCCCGGCCGGCCAGGCCCTGTTGAATATCCGGGCGAGAATCGACGCCATCGACGATCAGATCCTCGTGCTCTTGCGGGAGCGGCTGGCCTGCGCCCAGGAGATCGGCCAGTTGAAGAATCAGGAACGGCGGGCCAAATGGGACCCCCTGCGGGAAAGACAGATCTTCGAGCGCTTGAAGATCGCCAACCGCGGCGAGTTCCCGGAGCAGCCGCTGATCAGCATCTTCCGGGAGATCATCACCACCTGCCGCCTGTCTCAGAAGACCGCCGAGGTCGCCTACCTGGGGCCGGAGGCCACCTTCTCCCACCTGGCGGCGGTGAAGTACTTCGGGCACAGCGCCCAATTCCGCCCCCTGGCCACCATCGAGGACATCTTCCACGACGTGGAGCACGGGCGGATCCGCTACGGCATCGTGCCGGTGGAAAACTCCATCGAGGGCTCGGTGACCTCGGCGCTGGACTGCTTCATCAAGTACCGGGTCAAGATCTGCGGCGAGGTGAACCTGGCCATCAAGCACAACCTGGTAAACTACAGCGGCAACATCGACGACATCCGGCAGGTGGTCAGCCACTCCCAGCCGCTGGCCCAGTGCCGGGAGTGGCTGCGCCAGAACCTGCCCGGCATCCCCACCCAGGCGGTATTTTCCACCGGCACCGCCGCCCAGATGGCCCACCAGGATCACAGCCTGGCGGCGGTGGCCAGCGACCTGGCGATCAAGACCTACGACCTCCAGGTGGTGGCCCGGGGGATCGAGGACTACCGGGGCAACACCACCCGCTTCCTGCTGATCGGCGACCGCTCGCCTGGCCGCAGCGGCCGGGACAAGACCTCCCTGCTCCTCTCCCTGGTTGACCGGCCCGGCGCCCTGTATCACATCCTGGACATCATGGCGGCGGGCGGGGTCAACCTGACCAAGATCGAATCCCGGCCGGTGAAGGGCGAGGCGGGCAAGTACATGTTCTTCATCGACATCGAGGGCCACATCGAGGAGCAGCTAATCGAGCAGACCTGCGCCCAGCTGCGCCAGACCTGCGCCAGCTTCCAGTGGCTGGGCTCCTACCCGCTTATGGCCGAAGAGGAAACGCCCTGACCCCGGCGCCCGCCGGGGCCCGGGACTCAGTCGTCCAGCAGCCGGCGCTGACCGGTCAGCCGCTGGATGGCCCCGATCTCCTGGGTCACCTCCAGGACGCCCAGATACTCGCCGTCGTCGCCGTAGACCGGGAAGTAGCGGATCAGCACCTTGTCCCCCTTGAAGTCGATCCAAAACTCCGCCTTGTCCCTGGTCTTATGCCGGAAGCCCTGAACGATCTCGCGCACCGTGGCCACGCTTTTTTCCGGGTGGCACTTCTCCACCTGCCGGCCCACCACCGAGCGGGTGCGGGGGAAGATCTTGGCCTTGTCCAGGCGGTTGAAGTAGGCCACCGAGTCCTGGGCATCGACAAAGGTGACCTCAAACGGCATGGCCTCCAGGATGGCGTCGAGCTGCCGGTAGGTGAGATTTTCGATCAGCTTGCCTCGCCGTCCGCCGGTCTCCAGCTCGGCCACCATGGCCTGAAATTTGGCGAACGCCCCCTGGCCGTAGGCCTCGCGGTTGATGGCCGCAAACTGGCCGAGCAGGGCCTGGTTGTCGGCCTCGGTCAGTACCCGGCGGCCCATGGGGTAGAGGACGTCGTTCTCCTTCCAGATGTGCTCGGCCCGGACCTTTAAGTACTCCATGCCCTCCTCCTTGAAGCAGATGCGCTCGGCAAAGGGCAGCTCGGCGAATTCCGGCAGCAGGGACTGCATCCGAGCGAGAAGCTGGCGCTCCGCCTGGTGCTCCATCAGCATCACCCCGATCGGCCCGCCCTCCACCGGCACCCCCTTGGTGTTTAAAAGCGGGAAGAGCGCTTGCTCCTCCTTGGTGTTGTGGATTCGGTCGCCGAACTGCAACAGGAAATCGATGGCCCGGCCGAGCTTGACCGCGTCCAGCTCGGCGGAGAGCTCGATGGCCTCCAGACACTGCCTTAAGACCGCCATGCCCCGCTCGATCAGCTCGTGCTCAGCCACCAGGTAGTCGTCCCAACGGGTGAAATTTTCCATCGTCTTGCCCTCCTTGATTTAGGTTAGATAGGTGTAACTATCCAGCTTGGTGCCGCAGAATTGGCACCAACTGGGGACCGTAACTATTCAGCCGCGCCCCAGAGGCGCGAAGCCAGCCGGCGAGCTATACTTTTGGTATGTGAGTCGGCTGGTGACCAAGCAGATGGGGTGCGGCTGGATAGTTACAGATAGGTAGCCGCCCGCCCTCAGATGGGTGGGGCAATGGTGACCAGCAGCCGCATCTCGGTCTTGGCCCGCACCCCGTGCGGCTCGCTGATCTCGGAGATCAAGAGATCGCCGGCCCGGGCGGGCTGCGAGGCGGTGTCAGACAGAAACTCGCCCTCCCCCTCCAGCACCAGCATACTGAGCTGGCCCTCGATCTGATGGGAATGCACCGGAAACAACTGCCCCGCCCCCAGGTTGAAGTTGATGATCTTGAAGTAGGGCGAGTCGTGCAGCACCAGGCTGCGGATGGCAATCGGGCTGAATTCTCGGCTGTCGGCTAGGTTCAGTCTCTTCATCGCGTGCTCCTCCGGTTGGGGTTAGGCTCGGACAAGGGGGATCAGAAAGGATGCCTGCCCCTTGCGGGCGTGCCTTGCGGGTCAGGTTACAAAAATTATCGCCCCTGGTCATTGACGCAGGTCAAGAAAATTGGGTAGATGCGAAAAGCGCCGCACGGCAAAGCCACCCCGCCCTTGCCTACCTTCCGGCCTTGGCCGGGATGACGGGGGCAGGCAACCTTGATGGCGTCGCAAAAAGGCCGATCTACCGCGTCCCCGTCCAACATCAGCGGGGATTGAACAGAATTGCGGGGCGGTTTGGCTCGTCAGGCCATACCATCTGTATGGTCTCACTCGCCAAACACACCCCGCGCCTTGTATATCGGCCCTTTTGCTTAGCCATCGGCTACCTTTTTGCGAGACCATCAACCTTGAGCGCCAACTCCACAAGACCCTGATTCGCCATGAGCCAATTCTTCCGCGCCAGCGTGGGCGCCGTAATCATCAACCGCCACGGCCAGGTCCTAGCCCTGGAACGTACCGACAACCACGGGGCCTGGCAGTTTCCCCAGGGCGGCATCGACGACGGCGAGGAGCCCCTGGCGGCGGCCCTGCGCGAGGTGCAGGAGGAGACCGGCATCGCGGCTGGCGAGCTGATCCTCATCCGGCAGCACCCGAGGCTCTTGTCCTACGAGCTGCCCCCCGCTTGGCGATCCCCCAAGGTCGGACGGGGCCAGACCCAACGCTGGTTTCTCTTCCGGCTGCGGCGAGCGGAGGCCATCTCCCTGCCCAGCCCAGGCGAATTCCGCGCCTGGCGCTGGCTTTCCTTCTCCGAGCTGCTGCCCCTGACCGCCGATTTTCGGCGGCCAATCTACCAGGAGCTAGCAATCGAATTTGCCGAACTTTACAACGCCCAGGGCTGATTATCCTTCACCCCGTGCCTCGCCCTTGACTAGCCCCCGCCCCGCTGCTATAAGTTCCGGCCATGCACCGCTCACCCCTCGACACCCTGAAAAAAGTCTTCGGCTACACCAGCTTTCGGCCCTTCCAGCAAGAGATCATCGAACGCCTGATCAACGGCGAGGACCTCTTCGTGTTGATGCCCACCGGGGGCGGCAAGTCGCTGTGCTACCAGTTGCCGGCCCTGCACCGGCCGGGGGTGGCGATCGTGGTCTCGCCGCTCATCTCGCTGATGAAGGATCAGGTGGATGCCTTGACCGCCGCCGGGGTCAGGGCCGCCAGCTACAACTCCTCGCTCTCGGAAGGGGAGTCGAAGCAGACCTTGGCCCGCCTGCACGCCGGCCAGCTCGATCTGCTCTACATCGCCCCGGAGCGGCTGATGAGCGAGGCCTTCCTTGAACGACTCAGGGTCATCGAGATCGCCCTGTTCGCCATTGACGAGGCCCACTGCGTCTCCCAGTGGGGCCACGATTTCCGGCCCGAGTACCGCCAGCTCTCCCGGCTGCGCGAACGACTGCCCGGCCCGCCGATCATCGCCTTAACCGCCACCGCCGAACCCCACACCCAAAAGGACATCCTGCGGGGCCTGAACCTGCCCCAGGCCCGGGCCTTCATCACCGGCTTCGACCGGCCCAATATCCGCTACACGGTCGTGGACAAGGTCAAGCCCGCGACCCAGCTCAAGGAGTTTCTCTCCCACCGCCGCCAGCAATCAGGCATCGTCTATGCATTAAGCCGTAAACGGGTGGAGACCGTGGCCGCCGACCTGGTAAAGGCGGGCGTCAAGGCCGCCGCCTATCACGCCGGACTCCCGCCTGGCCGCCGGCAAGAGGTGCAGGACGCCTTTCAGCGGGACGAGATCCTGGTGGTGGTGGCCACGGTGGCCTTTGGCATGGGAATCGACAAGTCAAACGTCCGCTTCGTGGTTCACTATGACATTCCCAAGAATATAGAAAGTTATTACCAGGAAACCGGGCGGGCGGGACGCGACGGCCTGCCCTCCGAGGCCCTGCTCCTCTTTGGCTACGGCGATATCGCCATCGCCCGGGGGCTGATCGAACAGAGCGGCAATGCCGAACGGAGGCGGATCGAACTTCAGCGACTAAACAGCATCATCGGCTTCGGCGAGGCCCAGACCTGCCGCCGCCGGCTGCTGCTCGGGTATTTCGGCGAGCAAGTGGGGGATGATTGCGGCAACTGCGACATCTGCCTCTCCCCGCCGGAGACCATCGAGGTCACCGAGGACGCCCGCAAGGCCCTGTCTTGCGTCTATCGGGTGGGGCAGCGCTACGGCATGGGTCACGTCATCGAGGTGCTGCGCGGCTCGCAAAACCAGCGGCTGCTGCAACTGGGCCACGACCGGCTCTCGACCTACGGCATCGGCCGGGACAAGGGCCAGGACTACTGGGGGGCCTTGCTCCGCCACCTGGTGCAGCAGGGCTACCTGAAGCAAGATCTCGACAACTTCTCGGTGCTCAGCCTGACCGAGAACGCCCGGCCCCTGCTCAAGGGCGAGACCACCCTCTCCATCCCCAAACCGCGCACCAAACCTCAGCCGACGGCAAGGGGCTCCAGCCGCAAGCGGGAGACGCCGCCCTTAAGCTACGACCAATTCCTGTTCGCCCATCTGCGGGCCCTGCGCAAAAAACTGGCCGATCAGGAGGGGGTGCCGCCCTTCGTCATCTTCAGCGACGCCACCCTGATCGAGATGGCGGCCACCCGGCCCCAGGATCACGACGCCCTGCTGACGATCAACGGGGTTGGGCTCCACAAGCTTGAGCACTACGGGGATCAATTTTTGGCCGTCATCCGCGAAACCCCGGAGTAGGCGGCCTTGCCATTACCTCTGGCAAGACCTATATTTGATGGACTCGCAAAAAAGAACCGATGGCCAACGTTTTCCAAACCACCCTACCCCCACAAAAAAACCTTGCAGGTGCCTAAAGATGCCCATCTACGAATACCGTTGCCTGGAATGCAATACCTCGTTTGAAAAGATCCTCACCTCCAGCGCCTCCACCGAGACCATCGTCTGCTCCCACTGCGGCAGCCCCAAGGTGCAGAAAAAAATCTCCGCCGCCAGCCTCCGCCTGGCGGGCAACTCGGCCAGCCCCATCCCCGCCGGGGCCCTCTCCGGCTGCGCCTCCCGCTCCGGCTTCTCCTGAGCCTGAGCCATCCGGGCCCGGGCGGCCCGTAATCACCATTCCCCTGCCCCAGCTCACTGCAAGCCGACGCGGTAGTTGAAGGCACTCGCGCGCTCCGGGGCCTTCCCCCCCTCCAGACGCCGCCAGAACAGGGGCAACTCCCCGCGCTTGAAGACCTGGGCGGTCAGATCGACCACCAGGTAATCGAGGCCCGCCGCCTTCAGCTCCGGGAGCCGGTCCAGCAGGGAGAAGGGCTGGGCCGGCAGGGCCAGGGTCTGGCCAAAGGACTGGACCAGGGTAAACTCTTCCCCCCGGGGCGAAACGAAGGTGTGCCCATACTGGAAGAACCCAGGATGAGACCGGGCGGTGAAGAGCGGCGGGAAGCCAAAGACCGTCATCCCCAACCGCCCCGGTTGGCGCCCGGCCAGGGCGGCCACCAGCTCCCGGTCCGCCTCGATCGACACCTGGGCCGATTCGATCCCGACCTCGGCTAAGGCCTTAAGCGCCTGGACGTTCATGACGTTTAGGCTGTAGTGCCCAAAGAGCGTAACCCGGCCCGGTCGCGACCCGGCCCGCCGCCCGCCGCCGGGGGCGGCCTTGCCTCCTCGGCGGGCCAGCGTCCCGGCCTCCGCCGCCAGCCCTCGGGAGGAGGCCATGGCCTCCCGCACCAGCAGGGCCTGGCCGACATGGGCGACCTGCCAGTCACCAAACCCCTGGCGACCAAGCCCGGCGATGGCCTGCCGGTACCAGTCCAAATCCGCCTCCAGGATAACCGGCGGCAGGCCCCAGATCAACCGGCGCCGCAGCTCCGGGGCCAGGGGGAGTCGGGCCATCCGCCGCTGGCTCTCCGGGCTAAGCAGGACTACGACCCGCTCCGGCGCAAGGTTCCGCGGCAGATGCCCGAGCAGCCCCGGATCGTCGATCCGCAACCACCAGGGCAGCGCCATATCCAGCGTTGCCGGCGCCGCTGACCTCCTTGGCGGCCGCCGGACGCCGCCCCGGGCCTTCGCCGCCTGGACACCCAGGCCCTCTGCCCCCCGGGGCCTCGCCGCCTGCGGCAGGCTGGCGGCGATCCGCCCTATCCGGTCCCGCCGCCGCTCCCTGGCCACCTGGCCCGCGAACCGTTTGGGCAGCAGGGCGCCGGCCCGGGCCGGTGCCTTACGGGAGTCAAGGGTATCGACCTTGTACACCGGATCCCCCGCCGCCGTCCCCTCCGGGGCCGAAATCCGCACCGTCTGGCCCGGATCGGCCCTCTCCACCGACCGGCCCGCCAACCACATCTCCCGCACCGTAAGCGAGCCCCGCTCCCCGCTCCGCTCGTTGTGAATCCGGATCCGGTCGCCCAGCCGCAACGGCTCCCGCAAGACGAGATCAGCCCCCTCCCGCCGACACCTGTCTATCTTGCCGACAAACAGGCCGATATTGCCTGAATACTGCGGGGAAATCAACGACTCGTCGAATCCAGGCCGGAAATAGCCGCTGCTGGTCTTGCGCCCCAGGGCCAAGGATAGGGTCTCCTCCGCCTCCCGCAGGGCCGCCGGATCGTCCGGGGCATCCAGGGCCAACCGATAGGCCCTGACCACCGTCTCCACGTACTGGCGGCTGCGCATCCGGCCTTCGATCTTGAACGAACCCACCCCCGCCGCCCGCAACTCGCCGATCAGGCCCAAGCCCTGCAAGTCGTTCATGGAGAAGAGATAGCCACCCTTGGCGCCCCCGTCCCGCCAGTTGTACTTACGGCGGCAGGGCTGCACGCAGCGGCCCCGCAGCCCGCTTTTCCCGCCCAGAAAGCTACTAAACAGGCAGAGCCCGGAGTAGGCGAAGCACATGGCGCCGTGAATGAAGACCTCGATCTCCACCGGCGCGCTGGCGGCGGCAAGAGTGATCTCGGTCACGGAAAGCTCCCGGGCCAACACCACCCGCGAGAAGCCCAGGCCGGCGAGCTGCCGGACATTTACCGAGTTGTGCGCCCCCATCAGGGTGCTGGCGTGCAGCCGCAGCTCCGGGAAGTGCCGACGGGCCAGGTGATAGACCCCCAGGTCCTGGACGATCACCGCGTCC
>JAJYJA010000016.1 GCA_021789795.1 Deltaproteobacteria bacterium
CCTTCTTGTTCTCCTTCAGATACTCGGTCTCACGCATGATACCCTGCCTTTAAGAACTGGTATTTTTTAGGCCCGGCCAGTAAAAAAATTGTCGGCGGGGCGGAACTTGCCGATACTGTTTTTATGATGCAAGAAAAATACGGCCTTGAAGGAAGTGGGGAGGGCGTGGAGGTTGACGTTGATAGCTAGGATACCGTGGACAACCGATCCCAAGCGGATCTGCGAGGCGGTTAACGCCTTAATAGACGGCCGGTTTCTGGTCACCCTGCAACGCCAGGACGACGGGCCGCTGCGAACCAGGCTCATGGGCATCCACACCCACGGCAACGTCTCCTACCTGCTTATCGTCAGGCCGCCGGGACTTGATAAGGCCTATCAGGTGCGCGACCTGTTGTTCAAGCTAGCGGGGCTGCCGGTTCTCGGCTTCTCCTGCCCCATCACCCGCGAAAGCGACACCCTGCTCGCCACCATGCTGCCCTACGCCTTGTTCCGCCTGGAGCTCAGGCAGTCCGGGCCGCGACTCTCCCCGTCCCCGGAGGCGGTGGCCAAATTCTTCCTCAAACGGCGTGCCAAGATGCTGGTCTGCACCCTAAGCGACATCGGCTTGGGGGGCGCCCGGCTTTCGGGGCCGGCGGCGCGGGAGATCAAACCCCACGAGCTTATCGGCCCTTGCACCCTGACCCTGACCGGCAAGGAAGCGGTGGTCCGCCGGGAGGTGACGATCAACAGCTCCATCGTCACCAGGGTGGAGATGCAAGGCGGCCAACCGGGGCTGGGACTTAAGTTTTCCTCAAGCGAGGACGAGGCCCGGCAACTGGCCGAGCATCTTGCCTTCCTGCGCCAACCGGGGCGGAGTTAGCCAACCGACCCGGTTCCTGACGACCGCTTCCCCTTGGCCGGAGCCGGCTCTTCTTCGGGCACGAAGGCCCTCAGCACGTCGCAACCCTTGCAGATCAGCATCTTCTTTTGCCAGTTCCTCTGGGCCGCGCATTCACAGATCGTGCCATTGATAAACCAGCAGAGCTTGCCGGCCTGGAACTCCCAGGCCGGACAGGCCTTGCGGCGTTTGGGCGGGCAGTTCTTCACCTGCCAGCAGGGCTTGATGTCGCCCTCCCGGTCCCGCATCCGGGAGAGCAGGAAGAGAACCTGCCGCTCGGCGTGGGTCGGGATCTGCCGCCAGCCCTGCTCGTAACTGTGCAGGGTCTTGAGCGAGATGCCGAGCAGTTCGGCCAGTTCCTTCTGGGTCTTGCCCAGCTTTTTGCGGATGAGACAGAAGTATTCTTTCTCCACCTGAGACTCCGGTTGATTTTATGGTTGCGGGTGCGGCCCGTCACCAGGCGCCAGACGCTCCGTCAGGGCCTACTTCATTGTGACAATGGATACGGGCTGGGCCTGTTTTCGTCAAGAGGAATTTCTGTCCGGCAGGAGGCAGAACTCGTAGAGCGGATCGATTTTTTTGTGATGGATCATCTCGATCAACGCCTCTGGGTGTTCCTGGAACTCCTCGGTCATGGTCTTGGGGTGGTAGAACGAATCGTTGAAGGAGGAGATGAGGTTTAGGTGCTCCCAGCGGGTCAGGTAATACTCGATCATCCCCGGCAGCTCGGTGAAGATGGTGATTTCGGTCTGCTTAAGCCCGTAGCTGGAACGGGCCAGCTTGACCGGAGACAGGGTCTGGCTCTGGTAGAAGTTCTCCAAAAACATCAGCTCGGCGGGCATCCGGGCCTCGATGCTGAAGGTGCTCAGCCGCCGCATCAGCCACTTTAACGCCGACTTGCCGAGTCTGGCCAGGGCATAGGGCACGTAAATCTCCTTGGGCAGGCTAAGTTGCAGGTAGCGCCTGATGGTCAGGATGAGGCTCGCCAACTCCACCGGCTCGGGATCGGTCAGGTTGTAAGTCTGGCCGCTGAACTCCGGGCGGTGGTTTAGGAGGTGGCAGACAAAGGGGCCGATCTTGCGGGTATTGGTGTACGAGTGCCTGACCCCCGGCCGGGTGAGCAGAAAGGGCATGGCCTGGTTGACGATGGAGAAAAACAGCCGGTGGAAGCCCTGGATCTTGTGGTCGTGTTTGCCGTACACCACCGCCAGGCGGACGGCGGTGTAGTCCAGCCCCTCGGTGCGGGCCAGGTGGCGCAGGGTCATCTCCGCCATCAGCTTGGACTTGGCGTAGTTGGAGAGCCCCGGGGTCAGGGGCAGGGAGTCATCCTCGGTCAGGTTGAGCCCCGAGGGCATGGTGGCGGAGGAACTGAAGTGGATATAGGGAATTTTTAACTGAATCGCCACCTTGGCCAGGCTGATGGCCCCGATGTAGTTGGTCTCAAACGACAGCAGGGGGTCGGAATCAATGGCGGCGATAGCGGCGTTGATGATAAAATCGGGTTTGATTTTTTCAAAATATTGCTTAATGTCGTTGGCAACCCTAAGGCTCAGTTTCTTGCTGTTCGGGGCCAGGATCTCGTAACCTTCGCTGGCGCTGGTCTTGAAGAAGTAGGTAAGGGCGCCGCCGATCAGGCCCGAGCCGCCGATGATCACCCCCAGTCTCTTTCGCTGCGCCGTTATTCCCATGCCGTGCCTCGCTCGTCTTGCGGCAAGGTAAAGGATTGCCGGCCAAAGGTCAAAATAAAAACGTAGGCCAATGCCCGGCGGGCCATCCCGCCCCCTCCCTCCATGCCCGCATATCAGCGCAGCGACCTCCCCAAGCTCCTAGCGGCGATCAAACAGGGCAAGCCCTGCCCGGTTTACCTCCTGGTCGGCGACCGTTACCTCTGCCAGCAGGCGGCCGAGCAACTGGCGGAGGCCTTGATCCCGGCGGCAAGGGCCAGGGAGCAGGGCCTAAAGCTGATCGACGGCGACCAGGAGGAGCCGCTGCGCACCTTAAGCTGGCTTAAGACCTACAGCCTGTTCGGCGGGCGGCAGATCTTCAAGGTCTCGGGCACCCGGCTGTTCCCGGCTCAGAAGGAGGCGGCGAGCGGGATCTGGGAGAAGGCCAGGACGGCCTACGAACGGGGCGAGACACGCAAGGCGTCCGCCGGGCTCAGGCAGTTGGCGGCCCTGGCCAAGTGCGCGCCCCAGGAACTGGCGGGGCTTAACGACGAGGAGTGGCAGGCGGCCTTCGCCTTCCCCCGGCCCGAAACCGGCTGGCTGCGAGAGGCGGCGCCGGACGATGGGCCCTCCGCCCCCGGCGGCGACGTGGAGTCCCAATACCTGACCGCCCTGGCCGAGGGCTGGCCCGCCGACAACATCCTGCTCCTGCTCGCCGACAGCGCCGACAAGCGCAAACGGCTCTACGCCGGGCTGCTCAAGGCGGGGGCGGTACTCGATCTCACCGTGGCCGAGGGCAGCGCCAAGGCAGCCCGGGAGCAGCAAGACGCCCTGCTGGCCGAGCTGACCCGCGACACCCTGGCCGGGTTCGGCAAGACCATGGAGCCACGGGCCCTGCCCGCCTTTCTGGAGCGGGTGGGCTTTCATCCGGTAGCGGTGGTGCGGGAGGCAGAGAAACTGGCCCTCTACGCCGGCGAGGCGGAGCGGATCGGCCTGGCCGATGTCCAACTGATGGTGGGCCGCATCCGGGAAGACGCCCTCTTCGAGCTGACCGAGGCCTTCGGCGACCGGGACCTGTCCCAGACCCTGATCCTGGCCACCCGGCTGCACGAAAACGGCGTCCACCCCCTGATGGTGGTGGCCGGGCTGCGCAACTACCTGCGCAAGCTGATGCTCACCTGCTCGCTCCGCCAGTCGGGGCCGCCGGACTATGTCGAGGGCATGACCTTCCCGCTCTTCCAAAAGGGCTACCTGCCCGCCTTGAAGGAGAGCCGGGGGGAATGGCTGAAACAGCTCCCCAGCCATCCCTACGCCCTGCACCTGATGTTCGTCAGGGCTGGGCGCTACACCGTAAGCCAGCTTTGGGACATGCTGGAGAAACTGCTTAACGCCGAGCTCACCTTGAAGAGTTCCCCGCTGCCGCCCCTGACGGTGCTGGAGGACTTCTTCTGGCGGGTGATGCCGGGGACTGGCTCGCAACGGGGATAAGGGATGGCCGACTCGCTGACCAAGAACAAGGACAAGATAGCGCCCCGCGATCAGGACGATCTCAAGGAGCCGTCCCGCTTCAAGGTGCTGCTTCACAACGACGACTACACCACCATGGACTTCGTGGTGATGATCCTGCAGTCGGTGTTCAACAAGGACACGGCCACCGCCACCGAGATCATGCTGAACGTCCACAAGCAGGGGGTGGGGGTGGCGGGCGTCTATACCCGCGACGTGGCCGAGACCAAGGTGGCCCTGGTGCACGAGCTGTCGCGCAAGCACGAGCATCCCCTAAGATGCACCATGGAAGAGGCGTGAGATGATCAGCACCCGACTGGAGATCGCCCTGGTGATGGCGATCCGCGAGGCCAAGACCCGGCAGCACGAACACGTGGCGGTGGAGCATATCCTCTTCGGACTCCTGCACGACGAGGCCACCGCCCGGATCATCAAGGCCTGCGGCGGCGAGATCGAGGGCTTAAAGGACAAGCTGCGCCAGTTCTTTGAAAACGGGCTCCTGGGCGGCAACCTGCGGGACAACCAGGAGCCGTTGCAGACCATCGGCTTCAACCGGGTGCTGCAACGGGCCATCGCCCACGTGCAGAGCTGCGGCAAGAAGGAGGTCGAATCCAGCGACGTCCTGGTCTCCATCTTTGCCGAACGCGACTCCTACGCCGTCTATTTCCTGCGTTCCGCGGGCCTCACCCGGCTCAGGGTGTTGCAGTGCATCTCGCACGACTTGGAACGCGAGCCCGAGATCCACCGGGGCGACGAGGCCCAGGAGCAGCCAGAGCCCAAGCACTCCGCCCTGGAGCGATTCACCGTCAACTTCGCGGAGCTGGCGGCGGGCGGCAAGATCGACCCCTTGATCGGCCGCGGCGAGGAGCTGAAACGCCTGATGCAGGTGCTCTGCCGCCGCCGCAAGAACAACCCCCTGCTGGTGGGCGAGCCAGGGGTGGGCAAGACGGCCATCGCCGAGGGCCTGGCCCTGCGCATCCATCAGGGCCAGGTGCCGGAGTTGCTGAAAGACGCCGAGGTGCGGCTGCTCGACATGGGGGCCTTGCTCTCCGGCACCAAGTACCGGGGCGATTTCGAGGAACGGCTGAAGGCGGTCTTAAAGGAGGTCAAGGCCAAGGGCAACGTCATCCTCTTCATCGACGAGATCCACACCATCGTGGGGGCCGGGGCCACCAGCGGCGGGAGCATGGACGCCTCCAACCTGCTCAAACCCTCCCTGCAAGACGGCTCGCTGCGCTGCATCGGCTCCACCACCTACGAGGAGTACCGTCAATACATCGAGAAGGACCGCGCCCTGTCGCGGCGTTTTCAAAAGGTCGATGTGGACGAGCCCTCGGTGGCGGAGACGGTCGAGATCTTAAAGGGGCTAAAGGCCCGCTACGAGAGCCATCACGGGGTGAAGTACGCCGCAGACGCCCTCCAGGCGGCGGCGGAACTGGCCAAGCGGCACCTAAACGACCGCTTCCTGCCCGACAAGGCCATCGACCTCGTGGACGAGGCCGGGGCCATCCGCCGGCTGGAGGGCGAGGGCCGCCGCCGGACGATCACCAGCCGCGACATCGAAACGGTGGTGGCCCGGATGGCCAAGATCCCGGCCCAGACGGCCAGCGTCTCGGATCAGGAGCTGCTCCGCGACCTGACGGGCGTCTTAAAGGGCCAGGTCTTTGGCCAGGACGAGGCGATTGCGGCCCTGGTCACGGCGGTCAAGCGTTCCCGGGCCGGGCTGGCCGATCCCCGCCGGCCCACCGCCGCCTTTGTCTTCGCCGGCCCCACCGGGGTGGGCAAGACGGAGGTGGCCAGGCAACTGGCCCTGGCCCTGGCGGTGCACTTCGAACGGATCGACATGAGCGAGTACATGGAAAAACACGCCGTGGCCCGGCTGATCGGCGCCCCGCCCGGCTATGTGGGGTTCGACCAGGGCGGGCTCCTGACCGACGCGGTGCGCAAGCACCCCTACAGCGTCCTCTTGCTCGACGAGATCGAGAAGGCCCATCCCGATATCTTCAACATCCTGCTCCAGGTGATGGACAACGCCACCCTGACCGACAACACCGGCCGCCGGGCCGACTTCCGCAACGTGATCCTGATCATGACCACCAACGCCGGGGCCCGGGAGATGACCGGCCAGCCCATGGGCTTCACGGGCAGCAAGGCGGGCGGGGATCGGCAGGCCATCAACAACCTCTTCGCCCCCGAATTCCGCAACCGCCTGGATGCGATCGTCAACTTTAAACCCTTGACCAACGAGGCGGTGGAGAGGGTGGTGGACAAACTGGTCGCCGAGTTGCAAGGCCAGCTTGCAGGCCGCCAGGTGACTGTCGCCCTCTCGGCGCCGGCCCGCAAGTGGCTGGCCCGTACCGGTTATGACCCCGATTACGGCGCCCGCCCGATTAAGAGGCTGATAATGAAAGAGATCGGCGACGAGCTGGCCGAGGAGATCCTCTTCGGCCAGCTCAACAAGGGAGGCCGGTGCACCGTGGGGCTGAAAAACAACAAGTTGACCTTTGCCTTTATCAGAAAATAGTGGTATAGGAAACCATTTATAATGGTGGAATCGTCCCCGAAGACGTTTATGGCCTAGGCAGGTCTTGGCCGCCGGTCGGGGCCTTTCCGGGGCGGCTTTCCGCCTGAGAAGCCCATCGCTGTCAACCGAAAAACAAAGGAGAACGAAAGATGAAGAAGATGCTTTGCTGCGTGGCCCTGGCCGCCCTTACCCTGTCCGTGTCCGCCTGTAGCGAGAACAACTCCTCCGAGCCCGCCAAGGAGACCAAGCCCGCCGCGACGGCCCCGGCCCCGGCGGCCACGAAGCCGGCTCCGGCCCCGGCCGCCGCCCCGGCAACCGCTCCTGCTGCCGCCCCGGCTCAACAGGCCGAGCCGGTGATGCCGCCGCCCGCCGCCCCCCAGCCGGCCCCGGCTACCGCCCCTGCCGCGCCGCACAACTGATCCCGCCCCAGGCGCTTAACCACCCCGGCGGCTTAACTGGCCGCCGGGGTTTTGATTATGTCCATCATGGCGGCCGTCAGCAAGCCTGGACGCCGCTTGCCATATATCAAAAGTTTTACCGGAGGATATCTGTCATGAGGAAGATGTATCGTTGTCTCACCTGTATTTCCCTGGTCCTGGCCCTGACCGCCTGCGGCAAGAACCAGCAGGCCGAGTCTGCCAAGGAGAAAAAGACCGCCGCCCCGGTCACCCAGGCCGCCCCAGCTGTCAAGCCCACCGGGGACAAGGCCCAAACGGCGGGCGAGGCGACGCCGCCCGCGCCGGCCCCGGTCAAGGGCAAGGTGGCGGAGACCTTGGACGCCAGCGGCTATACCTATGTCCGCTTAGACGACGGCTCGGGCAAGGATGTGTGGGCCGCGATTCCCAAGACGGACCTCAAGGTCGGCGAGGAGGTCACCTTGCAGGGCGGCTCGGTGATGGAAAACTTCAACAGCAAGACCTTGAACAAGACCTTCGACAAGATCATCTTCGCCTCCGGGATCACCAAGGGTGATGGCAAGGAGTCCGCCGCCCCTGGCAGCTTCGACGCGGCGGTGAAGCAGCAAGGCGCCGCCGCCGGGGCCTCTAGCGGCAGCGCCGGCAACGTGGTGCCCTTCGCCGACCTCAAGATCGCCAAGGCCCCGGGGCCGGACGGCCAGACGGTGAGCGATCTCTACGAGAAGGCCGCCAGCCTTGACAAGAAGAAGGTGGACATCAAGGGGGAGGTGGTGAAGGTCTCGAAGAACATCATGGGCAAGAACTGGGTGCACATCCAGGATGGCACCGGCGACCCCCAAAAGAACAACCACGACCTGGTGGTGACCACCATGGACAGCCCAGAGAAGGGCGAGGTGGTCACTGTGGAGGGAACCGTGGCCGCCAACAAGGACTTCGGCTCGGGCTACAAGTACGACGTGATCGTCGAGGACGCCAAGGTGACCAAGGACAAGGCGGCGGACGCCAAGGCGGCCAAATAGTCTTATCCTATCGTTTCAAGTAGGTTGCGCGACAATACTCCCCGCCCGTCGGCGTGGGAGTATTGTCGTTTTCTTAGTTTGACTCCAACCCCTGGCACCGGGTGTGAAGATCGGCGTGATTGGCCCTGGGGCGATTGGCTGCCTCTTCGGGGCCTTGCTCAGTCGGGCCGGGCACGAGGTCTGGGTGCTCGACCACCGCCCGGAACGGGCGCAGCTCCTCGACCGACAGGGGATGGTGGGACATGACCCCGGCGGTCGGGCCTGGCGGGCGCAGGTGCGGGCCACCGCCGAGGCGGCCCAGATCGGGCCCGTGCCCCTGGCCTTGCTCTGCGTCAAGTCGGCGGCAGTGGCTGAGGCCTTGGCCGACGCCAGGTCGATGCTGGGGGACAAGACCCTGGTGGTGGCCCTGCAAAATGGTCTGGGCCACCACCCCATCTTGGACGCGGCCCTGCCGCTCTGGGCACTGGGGATAACCTCCCAGGGGGCCAACCTCTCCGGCCCCGGGCACCTGATCCGGGGTGGCCAGGGGCCGACCCTGCTGGGCTTTATCTCCCCGGCCCCGGACTGGGCCCGGACGCGGCTTGCAGAGACGGCGGCGATGCTTTCCCAGGCCGGCCTCCCCGCCGAACTGAGTCCAGACATCCGGGCCGCGGCCTGGAACAAACTCATCGTCAACGCCGGGATCAACGCCTTAACCGCCCTGGAAGACTGCTCAAACGGCGAGGTGCTCGAACGACCGGCGGCCCTGGAACTGATGGCCGGGGCGGTACGGGAGGCGGCGCGGGTGGCAAGGCAAAGCGGGGTGGCGGTAAAGGCCGATCCGCTGGAGATGACGCTGGCCGTCTGCCGGGCCACGGCGGCCAACTGGTCGTCGATGTGGCAGGATGTCCGCAGCGGGCGGCCCACCGAGGTGGCGGCGATCAACGGCGAGGTCGTCCGGCGGGGCCAGGAATTGGGGATCGCCACCCCGGTAAACGAGCTGCTGCTGGCCAGGGTGCTGGCCTTGCGGGCCTGAGCCGGTCTTATCCGCCGGCCGCTTAACACCAACAATAAACTAAGGGAAATCATCAATGTCTAGTCATTTCTTCACCTCCGAATCGGTATCCGAGGGCCATCCCGACAAGGTCGCGGATCAGATCTCCGACGCCATCCTCGACAGCCTCCTCGCCCAGGACAAAAGGGCCCGGGTGGCCTGCGAGACCCTGGTCACCACCGGCATGGCCCTGATTGCCGGCGAAATCACCACCTCCGCCTGGGTGGACATGCCGCAGATCGTCCGGGAAACCATCAAGGAGATCGGCTACAACTCCTCGGAGATGGGCTTCGACTACCAGTCCTGCGCGGTGCTGACCAGTATCGACAAGCAGTCGTCGGACATCGCCCAGGGGGTGGACGAGGGCACCGGCCTGGACCTGGATCAGGGGGCCGGCGACCAGGGGTTAATGTTCGGCTACGCGGTGCGCGAGACCGAGGTACTGATGCCCATGACCATCTCCCTGGCCCACCGGCTGATGAAGCGCCAGGCCGAGGTGCGCAAGTCCGGACGCCTGCCCTGGCTGCGCCCGGACGCCAAGAGCCAAGTGACCATAGAGTACGAGAACCGGGTGCCGAAACGCATCGAGGCGGTGGTACTCTCCTCCCAGCACGCCCCCGAGGTGGACTACGAGGACTTAAAGTCCGGGATCATGGAGGAGATCATCAAGCCCATCCTGCCCGCCGGGATGCTGGACGCCAACACCAAGTACTTCATCAACCCCACCGGTCGCTTCGTGATCGGTGGCCCGGTGGGCGACTGCGGGGTGACGGGCCGCAAGATCATCGTCGATACCTACGGCGGGCGCGGCTCCCACGGCGGCGGCGCCTTCTCGGGCAAGGACCCCTCCAAGGTCGATCGCTCCTCCGCCTACATGGGCCGCTATGTGGCCAAGAACGTGGTGGCCGCCGGCCTGGCCGACGAGCTGGAGGTGCAGATCGCTTATGCCATCGGCATCTCGCGCCCGGTGTCGATCAACGTCAACAGCTTCGGCACCGGCAGAATCACGGACGAGAAGATCAAGGACCTGATCCTGCGGCACTTCGACCTGCGGCCCAAGGCCATCATCCAGCACCTCGACCTGTTACGGCCCATCTACCGCAAGACCGCCGCCTACGGGCATTTCGGGCGGGAACGGAGCGAGTTCACCTGGGAGCGCACCGACAAGGCCGAGGCCCTGCGCCAGGACGCCGGGCTGTAAGCGCCTCGCACCGGGGGAAAGGCGGGATGGTCGCCGCCCGGCCATCGGGGGAGATCAACATTTAGATAATTATTTCGTAAGGATATGATATGACACAGACAAAGACGGGCGACTTCAAGGTCGCGGACATGGGACTGGCCGACTGGGGCCGCAAGGAGATCATCATCGCCGAGAAGGAGATGCCGGGGCTGATGGCCACCCGGGAGGAGTACGCCGGCAAGCGGCCGCTGGCGGGCGCCCGGATCGCCGGCTGCCTGCACATGACCATCCAGACGGCGGTGCTGATGGAGACCCTGGTGGCCCTGGGCGCCGAGCTGCGCTGGTCGTCGTGCAACATCTTCTCCACCCAGGATCACGCCGCCGCCGCCGTGGCCGCCGCCGGCATCCCCACCTTCGCCTGGAAGGGCGAGAACGAGGCGGAGTTTGCCTGGTGCATCCGCCAGACCATCGAGGGCCCGGACGGCTGGCACCCCAACATGATCCTCGACGACGGCGGCGACCTGACCCTGATGATGCATCAGGAGTACCCGCATCTGATGAAGAACGTCCGGGGGATCAGCGAGGAGACCACCACCGGGGTGATGCGGCTAAACGAGATGATGCGGGCCGGCACCCTGAAGGCCCCGGCCTTCAACGTCAACGACTCGGTGACCAAATCCAAGTTCGACAACCTCTACGGCTGCCGGGAATCCTTGATCGACGGCATCAAGCGGGCCACCGACGTGATGGTGGCCGGCAAGATCGCGGTGGTGGTCGGCTATGGCGACGTGGGCAAGGGCTGCGCCGCCGCCCTGCGGGGCATGGGGGCCTCGGTGCTGGTGACCGAGATCGACCCCATCTGCGCCCTGCAGGCGGCGATGGAAGGCTACCGGGTGGTGACCATGGAGGAGGCGGCGCCGGTGGGCAACATCTTCGTCACCTGCACCGGCAACGTCCGGGTCATCACCCGCGCCCACATGGAGCGGATGCCGGACGAGGCGATTGTCTGCAACATCGGTCACTTCGACAGCGAGATCGACATCGCCGCCATCCGCAGCCTCCCCTGGGAAAACATCAAGCCCCAGGTCGATCACGTCATCTTCCCGGACGGCAAGCGGCTGATCGTCCTGGCCGAGGGCCGGCTGGTCAACCTGGGCTGCGCCACCGGGCACCCGAGCTTCGTGATGAGCAACTCCTTCACCAACCAGGTGATGGCCCAGATCGAGCTGTGGCAGAATCACGCCCGCTACGAGCACCAGGTCTATTTCCTGCCCAAGGTCCTGGATGAGAAGGTGGCCCGCCTGCATCTCGCCAAGATCGGCGCCCAGCTCACCACCCTGACCAAGGAGCAGGCCGACTACATCGGGGTGTCGGTGAGCGGGCCGTTTAAGCCGGAGTACTATCGCTATTAAGAAGGGAGTGGCATGAAGAAAAAACAGACCTTGGCAGCGGTTATCGGGTTGGGCATGGCCCTGGGCGTCTCGCGGGCACAGGCCTTTGTCCAGGCGGACCTTGACCGCCTGCTGACCAGCAAGGAGTGCCGCAAGTGCGACTTGAGCGGCGCCGACCTCACCGGCCGGGATTTAAGCAAGGCCAAGCTCGAGGGCGCCAACCTGAGCGGCGCCGACCTGGGCAACGCCTCACTTAAAATGGCCGACCTCACCGGGGTCAACCTGACTCAAGCCAAACTCTCGGGGACGGATCTCGAGGCCGCCGACCTGTTTCAGGCCAACTTCAAGGGGGCGGATTTGCAGGGGGCGCGGCTAAACGGCGCCTATCTGGAACAGGCCAATCTAGACGACCACCAGAAGGCGGCCATCAGTCAGGCCGCCCCGGCCCCGGCGACGGATACCGAGACTCCGGCGGCCCCGGAGGCCAAGGCCCCAGAGCCGCCGGCCCCGCCCGTCATATCGGCGCCATCTGCGCCCGCCGAGGTCTCCGCGCCCGCCGCCCCCACCCCGCCGGCCACGGCCAAGGCATCCGAGCCTTCCCTCCCCGCCCCGCCGGAGAAGACGGAGGTGGCTTCGCCCCCGTCCGGGGCCCAGGCGGAGGCTAATCCAGCCGCCGGGCCGCCGGCCCCCAAGGCTAAGGGCCAGGCCTCGTCCAGCCCCGCGCCCAAGACGGCGGCAAAGGAGGCCACGCTGGCCCCGGCCGCCAAGGAGAAGAAGGAAGCCGGCCCGGTGGATGTCAAGGAGCTGCTCAAGCGGGTCAAGAAGACCAAGGTCTGCGTGGACTGCGACTTCGCGGGCTTGACGCTGGGCGATGTCTCCCTTAAGGGCTACTGCCTGGAGCGGAGCAACTTTACCGGCGCCAAGCTTGCCAAGGCCAACCTCAAGGGCGCCGACCTCAAGGCCGCCGACTTCCGGGGCGCTGACTTGCAGGACGCGGACCTGCGAGGGGCGGACCTCTATCTCGCCGATTTCACCGGCGCCGACCTCAGCGGCGCCGACCTGCGGGAGGCGGCCACCGACGGCGCTAAACTGGCCGACGCCAAGCTCGCCGGCGCCAAGCAGGACAAGGCCAAGAAGTAATAGCCCCTCCCGGAACCACGCGATTCTTAAAACAAAATACCAGTCCAAAGGGAGGCAACATGCCCTACGTCAGCATTCGGGTGGCCGGAAAACTCAGCCGGCAACAAAAGCAGGAGATCTGTTCCGGGGTTACCGAGGTCATCGCCAAGGTCGCCGCCAAACCCAAGGACTCCATCCTCATCTTCCTAGACGAAGTCGAGGCCGAGAACATCGCCAAGGGCGGCGAGCTGCTCTCCGAGCGGCGCTGAGGGGCGGCGCCCTAGTCCCTTCCTTGCCGTTCCCCCGCTCTCCCCTCCCGCCAGTGAACGAAAACGACACCGTCCGTCAGCGTCTGGCCGTCCTTAGGCAACAGATCGATCTCCACTCCCACCGTTATTACGTGCTGGACTCGCCGCTCCTTGCCGACAGCGAGTATGACGCCCTGTTCCAGGAGTTGCTGGCCCTCGAGTCCCGGCACCCGGAGCTGGTCACCCCCGACTCGCCGAGCCAGCGGGTGGGTGGGGAGCCGCTGGCCCAGTTCGTCCAGGTGGCGCACCGGCTGCCGATGTTGAGCCTGAAAAACGCCTTCTCCCCCGGGGAGATGGCGGACTTCGAGCGGGGGCTGCGCGATTTTCTGAGCTTGGCCGGGCCCCTTTCCTACATGGCCGAGCCCAAGCTGGACGGCCTGGCGGTGGAGCTGATCTACCGGGACGGGGTGCTGGCGGTGGGCGCCACCAGGGGCGACGGACTGCTCGGCGAGGAGATCACCGCCAACCTGCGCACCATCCCCGCCATCCCCTTGCGGCTCAAGGGCAACAACCTCCCGCCGCTGCTGGAGGTGCGAGGGGAGGCCTTCCTGTCGCGGGCCGGCTTTGCCCGCCTGAACGAACAGCGGGCCGCCAGTGGCGAGCCGCCCTTTGCCAACCCCCGTAACGCCGCCGCCGGCTCCCTGCGCCAGCTCGATCCCAAGGTGGCGGCCTCCCGGCCCCTGGATTTTTTCTGCTACGGGGTGGCGGATCCGGCCCAGGTGCCCTGCCAGCGGCAGTCAGAGGCCTTGCTCTACCTCGCGGAGCTCGGCTTTAAGGTCTCGCCACTGGCGAGGCCGTGTGCCGGGATGCCCGAGGTGACGGCCCATTTCGCGGCACTAGGCGCCCGGCGGGCCGAATTCGACCACGATATTGACGGCATGGTGGTCAAGGTGGACGCCTTCGACCTCCAGGCCCGGCTGGGCAACACCGCCCGCGCCCCTCGCTGGGCCATCGCCTGGAAATTCGACCCCCTCCAGGCGGCCACCACCCTGGTGGACGTAAAGTTCGGGGTGGGCCGGACCGGGGCGGTGACCCCGGTGGCCATCCTGGAGCCGGTAGCCCTCGGCGGGGTGACGGTGCGGCACGCCAGCCTGCACAACCAGGAGGAGATCACCCGTAAGGGCCTGTTGCTCGGCGACCGGGTGCTGGTGCAGCGGGCCGGGGATGTCATCCCCGAGGTGGTGAAGCCGTTGATTAATGAGCGGCGGGGCGACGAGCGGCCCATCGTCTGGCCCGAGCGTTGTCCGAGTTGCGACCAGCCGCTCGCCCGGCCCGAGGGCGAGGTGATCAGCCGCTGCCAGAATCCCCGCTGCCCGGCCCAGCGGGTCAAGGCCCTGATCCATTACGTGGGCAAGGCGGGACTGGACATCGAGACCCTGGGCGCAAAGGCGGTGGAGCAGCTCCACGACCTTAGCCTGGTGCGCGACCTCCCCGACTTCTACCGCTTGCGGCCCGCCGACCTGGTGGGACTGGAGGGCTGGGGCGAACGCTCCGCCGAGCTGGCGGTCGAGGCCATCGCCCGCAGTCTCAAGGCCCCGCTGTCCCGTTTCCTGGCCGCCCTGGGCATCCGCTTCGTGGGCGAGGTGACGGCCCAGCTCCTGGAGGAACGCTTCGGGAGCCTGGAAAGATTGCGGCAGGCGGGGATGGAGGAGCTGTTGGAGGTCGAGGGCATCGGCGAGCAGTCGGCCCGAAGCATCAGCCAGTATCTCGCCGATCCCCAGGTGGCCGCCATGCTGGACCGTCTGCTGGAGCTGGGCCTGGAACTGCGGGCCGCAGGCCGGGTCGGACTGCCGCTGGCGGGGTTGGTCTTTGTCTTTACCGGCACCCTGGCCGGCTGTTCCCGCGACGAGGCCAAAAACCGGGTCAAGGCCCTAGGCGGGCAAGTGGTGTCGGCGGTGAGCAAAAAGGTCACCCACCTGGTGTGCGGCGAGGAGGCCGGCGGCAAGCGGAAGAAGGCCAGCGAACTGGGCCTGACGATTATCGACGAGGCGGAGTTCAGCCGTCTGCTCGCCGAGGCGGGCGGGGCGACCGCCGGGAGAAAATGAGCGATGGCCACGATGCGTCTGCGGGCCCTGGTCGAGGGCCGGGTGCAGGGGGTTTACTTTAGGGATTTCACCCGCCAGGAGGCCGAACGGCTGGGCCTGAGCGGCTGGGTGCGCAACCTGAAAAACGGCGCGGTGGAGGCCGAATACCAGGGGCCGGAGGCGGAGGTGGAGCGGCTGACCGCCTGGCTGCATCAGGGCTCGCCCCACGCCCAGGTGCTGCGGGTGCAGACCTGGCCCTGTCCACCACTGGCCGAAGAGTCCGGGTTCTGGGTCCGATATTGACAACGCCCGGCTTCTACCGTAGATTGGCCCATTCCCGATACGCAATCGCCGAGCGCCCCCAACATCCATGAACCAGAAGACCGCCTTGCGGATCACCTGCCCTCAGTGCGGCAACGACACCGACTTCTTCGAGGTCGCCGAGGGGGTGGAGATCACCACCCACTACGTCCAGAACGGCGATTGCAGTTTCACCCAGGATGGGGACGAGTCGCAGGTGCTGGGGGAGATTAA
Source organism: Deltaproteobacteria bacterium (assembly GCA_021789795.1). Lineage (GTDB taxonomy): Bacteria > Desulfobacterota > Desulfobulbia > Desulfobulbales > VMSU01 > VMSU01. Next base: position 15,596 of record JAJYJA010000016.1, read on the forward strand.
ATTTTTCTGCGGCGAGTGCAACGCCGATCTGTCCCAGTTCCATCAACGGTTTGTCGAAATGCTGTTTTAAGGGGTGACGGCGGGCCGGCCCTGAATGTTTGTTTCCCGCATCTTTCAAATAGTTAAAGGAGGTGTCTCCATGAAAAAAACCATCATGTTCCCCGTCTGTATCCTGCTGCTCGCCACCGGTTGCACCTGGGTCAAGCTGACCAGGAACGGCGACAACGTTCGGATCGTGTCGGTCTCCGACACCCAGGGTTGCAAGAATATCGGCCAGGCCAAGGTCTCGGTGCGAGACAACCTGTTAGGCGACCTGAAACGCGACCCCAACGCGGTGGCTAGGGAATTGATGACCTTGGGCCGGAACAGCGCCGCCGAGATGAACGGCGACACCATCACCCCGGCCTCGGGGATCGTCAACGGCGAGCAGTCGTTCAACGTCTACAAGTGTATGCCGTAGCGCCGACGCCGAGGCCCTCCCTAGAGATTTTGTTACGCTGGTGTAAATAATTTCTTTCGCGATTCACAACAATGTGATAAATCGGCAGACGGTTTATGTCGTGTCCACGAGACGGCGAAAGCTTTTTGTCGTTAACTAAAGAAAAACCTTCAGGAGGGATTTCCAATGGCTAAGACCTGCAACTGCGGCAACAACGACGACCTGGCGGCCCAAGCGCTTCCGTCCCTGTTTGGAAGCAACGTCTTCAACTTCAAGGCAATGAAGGAGCGTCTGCCCAAGGAGACCTACAAGGCCCTGCGCCAGACCATCGACCACGGCACCTCCTTGAAGCCCGAGGTGGCGGCGGTGGTCGCCAACGCCATGAAGGACTGGGCCATCGAGAAGGGCGCCACCCACTACACCCACTGGTTCCAGCCGCTAACCGGGATCACCGCCGAGAAGCACGACTCCTTCCTCTCGCCCACCAGCGATGGCGGCATCATCATGGAGTTCTCCGGCCGGCAGCTCACCCAGGGCGAGCCGGACGCCTCCTCCTTCCCGAGCGGCGGCCTGCGCGCCACCTTCGAGGCCCGGGGCTACACCGCCTGGGACTGCACCTCCCCGGCCTTCCTGAAGGAGGACGCGGTCGGCGACGTCACCCTCTGCATCCCCACCGCCTTCTGCTCCTACAACGGCGAGGCCCTAGACAAGAAGACCCCGCTCCTGCGCTCCATGGAGGCGGTCTCCAAACAGGCCCTGCGGGTGCTCAGGGCGATGGGCAACGCCACCTCGATGCGGGTCACCTCCACGGTGGGCGCCGAGCAGGAGTATTTCCTGATCGACCAGGAACTGTTTAATCAGCGCCTCGACCTCATCTCCTGCGGCCGCACCCTGTTCGGGGCCCCGGCCCCCAAGGGCCAGGAGTTGGAGGATCAGTACTTCGGCTCCATCAAGGATCGGGTCTCGGCCTACATGAAGGACCTGGACATCGAGCTGTGGAAGATGGGCATCACCTCCAAGACCAAGCACAACGAGGTCGCCCCGGCCCAGTTCGAGATGGCCCCGGTGTTCGCCACCACCAATATCGCCACCGACCACAACCAGTTGGTGATGGAGACCATGCAGAAGGTGGCCCTGCGCCACGGCATGGTCTGCCTGCTGCACGAAAAGCCCTTCGCCGGGGTCAACGGCTCGGGCAAGCACAACAACTGGTCGCTGTCCACCGACGACGGCATCAACCTGCTGGAGCCAGGCGCCACCCCCGCCGACAATGCCCAGTTCCTGGTATTTTTGTGCGCCCTGCTCAAGGCGGTTGACACCCATGCCGACATCCTGCGCGCCACCTGCGGCAGCGCCGGCAACGACCACCGCCTGGGCGCCAACGAGGCCCCGCCGGCCATCGTCTCGGTCTTCCTGGGCGACGAGCTGTTCGACGTCGTCAACAAGGTCGCCAAGGGCGAGAAGGTCTGCAAGGGCAAGAGCTGCCAGAACCTGAACATCGGGGTCGATTCCCTGCCCGAGCTGCCCAAGGACAACACCGACCGCAACCGCACCTCGCCCTTTGCCTTCACCGGCAACAAGTTCGAGTTCCGCATGGTGGGCTCCTCCCAGTCCATCGCCGGCCCCAACGTGGCCTTGAACACCATCGCCGCCGAGGCCTTGGACGAGATCGCCACCCGCCTGGAGAAGGCCAAGAACGTCAACACCGAGGTGCTGGCCATCCTCAAGGAGACCATCGACAAGCATGGCCGCATCGTCTTCAACGGCAACAACTACTCGGAGGACTGGGCCAAGGAGGCGGAACGGCGCAAGCTGCCCAACACCAAGACCACCATCGACGCCCTGAAGGCCTTCGTCACCCCCAAGGCCATCAAGCTGTTCGGCGGCTACAAGGTGCTGAGCAAGGATGAGCTGCACTCCCGCTACGAGATCTACGTCGAGCAGTACGCCAAGCAGATCAACATCGAGGCCCAGACCGCCATCCAGATGGCCAAGCGCCTCTACATCCCGGCGGCGATCACCTTCCTCACCGAGCTGGGCGGCTCGATTGAGGTCTCCGGAAAATTCGCCAGCGTGCAGAAGGACTTGCAGGCCAAGGTGGGCGGCCTGCTGGAGTCCGCCGCCAAGAATGTGGCCAAGCTGGAGGCCGAGACCCAAAAGGCCAAGGCCATCGACAAGGTGGACAAACAGGCCATGGCCTACCGCGACAAGGTGACCACCGCCATGGCCAGCCTGCGGGCCGACATCGACGCCCTGGAGGCCATGATGCCGGCGGACCTCTGGCCGGTGCCGGTTTACAGCGAGCTCTTGTTTGCCCTGTAATCCACCGCCCAGCGCAAGTTAATCCGAGCAGGAGGGGGCCGCCCTAGTGGTGGCCCCCTCCTCCTTGTTTAGGGCGCAAGCCCCGCCAACGCCTATGAAACAGACCGCGTCCGGCCCATCATCCGGGCCGCCAGACGAGGAGGAGCGGGATATCCTCTTCGGGGTGATCAACCGCTTCATCGGCTTTTTCAGCCGCGATTCCCAGCGGTTCAGCCAGAATGATCCGCAATCCGAGTACCCCTTCGTGGCCATGGATACCCGCCAGGCCTACGAGCAGCTCGCCCATGTCCGGCGTCTCTTGGCCGCCGAGGGTCACCCGGAGCCGCCCCGTCTGCTCGACATCGGCTGCGGCATCGGCAACGTCCTGTTGTTCGCCGAGCTGATGGACTTTGCGGCCTACGGCCTGGAAAAGGACGAGTACCCCTGCGGGATCGCCCGCCGGCTGCTGGGCCCGGAACTGATAGAACGGGCCGACATCTGGGACTTTGACCGCTACCCCGCCTTCGACGTGATCTACTACTTCCGCCCCTTCCACGACGGCATGATCGAGCGCCGCTTCGAGCGCTTCATCGAAGACCAGCTCAAGCCCGGCGGGGTGCTGATCGCCAACCGCAAGATGAGCCGGGAGATCGACACCGACCCGCGTTTCGTGCGCCTTACCCCCGACCTGCCCATCTGGCGCAAGCTCCTGACCCATGCCTGACCACCTCGTCCCGGAAGAGGAGCTTTCCTTCAGCTACTCCCGCAGCTCCGGCCCGGGCGGGCAGCACGTCAACAAGGTGAGCAGCCGGGTCACCCTGTGGTTTGATCTGGACGCCTCGCCCTCCCTGACCGGCGAGCAGAAGGCCCTGGTGCGGCAACGGCTGGCAGGACGGATCAACCGTCAGGGCCGGCTGTGGCTGGTGGCCAGGGCCTCGCGCAGCCAGACGATGAACCGGCAGGCGGCGGTGCAACGTTTTTATGAACTGATCCGCCTGGCCCTGGCAGCGGAGAAGCCCCGCCGCCCGACCAGGGTTCCTGGCACCTCCCGGGCCGCCCGGCTAACCGCCAAACGGCATCGCGCCCGCATCAAGCGAGAGGGCCGCGGCAAGGTCGCAGCCGATGAATGAACCGCCAGGGGACGATTTCCCCCGTCAATACGCCCGGCAGTGGGCCGCTCAGCTTGTCCGCGAGTTCGAGGGCCTCTGTTTCCAGCACCGGCTGGACCTGCCCGTGCCGGCCATCGAATTTTTCACGGCCGCGCATAAGCTGGGCGAGTGGCAGGCGGCGGGCCAGACCCTCCGCCTGAACTGGCGGCTGATCATGGAACGGCCCTGGCCGGTGACCATCAACGTCTTCAAGCACGAGATGGCCCACCAGTTATGCGACTACTGGGGATACCCCCAGGTCGGGCATGGGCCGCTGTTTGAGAGGGCCTGCCAGCGCTTGGGGGTGCCGGCCGCCTACCGGCGGGCGAGCGGGGATACGCCCGTGCTCTTTGACGACCTGGCGGCGGAGGATGCCACGCTGGGCGAGGGCCGCCGGTTCCTGGCCAAGGTGGAGAAACTCCTGGCCCTGGGACGCTCCCCCAACGAACACGAGGCGGCCCTGGCCATGCGCAAGGCCAACGAGCTGATTGCCAGGCACAACCTGAGTCTTGAGGCGGACGGGGAAGGAGCTGAGCGCCGTTACCGCCGGACGGTGATCGACTGCGGCAGGGGGCGCATCCACGGCTGGCAGCGGGCCATCGGCGGCATCCTGACCAATTTTTTCTATGTCGCCCTGGTGATGGCCAACACCTACGATCCCCGGCTTGACGAGCGCCATCGGGCCATCGAACTCTTTGGCCGGGCCGAAAACGTGGCGGTAGCCGAGTACTGCTTCCATTTTCTGGAACGCGAGCTAGCCCGCCTGTGGCAACTGCGGCGTCAGACCGGACAGGCGAGGGGTCTGGCCGGCAAGAACAGCTACTACCTCGGGGTGCTCAACGGCTTCAGGCAGAAGTTGCAGGCCCAGCAACAGACCAGCTCCCTGAAAACCGACGGCCAGCAGGAAATGTCCACCAGCGCCCTGGTGGTGACCGGGGATCTAGGCCTGCGGGAGTTTATCTCCCAGACCTATCCCCGGGTGCAGAGATACCACGGTGCCGGCAGCCGCATCGACCAGGCGGCTTACCGGCACGGTGAACAAGACGGCGGCACCCTGGTGCTGCGCCCCGGGGTCGAGCACCGGGCCGGGAATCTAGGCCATCTTCTGCCGGGAAACTAAGGCGGCGGACGAAAGTGCAAAACCGGCTCCTCTCCGCCGCCGGGCCGCGATCTTGTCGCCACCACATCCACTTATAAGGAGGAAGCTAATGAAAAAATCAATCCTGCCCCTGACCCTCTCCCTTCTGCTTGCCACCGCCGTGCCCGCCGTCTGGGGCGGAGAAGAGATGCCCGGCCTGGAGATGGGCGGCAGCAAGGGCGTCATGCTCAACCCCGCCTCCCCCCAGGACGGGGTGATGGCCATGGCGCACCTGTACGACATCCAGGCGGCCATGAGCAAGAACGGCCGTCAGGAGACCCATCACCTGATGGTCATCTTCACCGACTCCGCCCAGGGCAAGCCCATCACCCAGGGCCTGGCGGCGGTCAAGGTCACCGGGCCCGACGGGGTCAAGGGCGCGCCGGTGAAGATGATGCCCATGGGCGACGGCTTCGGGGCCGACCTGACCCTGGCCCGCCCAGGGAAGTACGACTTCGAGGTCGGCACCAAGCTTGCGGACTCCCGGCGCCGGGTCTTCACCTTCAGCTACCTAAGGAAATAACCTCCATGTCTCTTTGCCGCGCGGGCCAAGGCGTAGGCCAACCGTCCCGGCCCGCCGGGGAGGGCCGCTGGTGCTAAAGGGGGAGTGGCGGGCGGCGTTGCTGGCCCCACCAGGGCGGGCGGCGGACGAGGGGCGGCGGGCCGAGGCGCTGCGGCGTCTGGCCGTCTATCGCCAAAGCCGGCGGCTGTTCGTCTCGCCGGCGGCGGAACTGACCCAGATCAGGATCAACGCCCTGCTGGACGGCAAGGAACTAATCATGCCCGGCCCGGGGCTGAAGGAGGGATTTTACCTCGTCAGGCCCTTTTCCGTGCCCTTCCCGAGACTGAAGTTGGCGGTGAGCTTAAAGGGGGTGGCGCTTTGCGGACGGCTGCTCAGGCATGAGGAGCTGCCCGGCCTGGGGATCGACCTGCTCCTCACCGAGGCCCTGGCCGTTGACGAGCAGGGTGGCCGCCTGGGGGACGGCAGCGGTTTTTTCGACCTGGCGGCGGCGATATTGAATCAATCCGGGGCCTTGTCCCCTGAGGCCCAGGTTTGGGCCGCCGGGACGCGCCACCGGCCCCCGGCCCTGCCCCGCGACCCCTGGGACGTGCCGATGCACGGGCTGATCGAGGCGGAAGAGGTGTTGGTCTTCCCGACCGCCGGCGTTATGCCCGGCATCTACTGGCAGTACCTGCCAGCGGCCAGGATCAGACGGCTCACCCCCCTGTGGCGGGAGTGGCGGCGATTACAGACTGAGGGCATCACTCCTGGGGCCGGATGATTACCTTGATCGACTCCCCCCCTTGGGCAACCAGGGCGAAGCCCTTGGCCGCCTCGGCCAGGGGCAGACGGTGGGTGATCATCTCCGCGACCCGCAGCCGGCGGTTGGCGATGAGCGCCAGGGCGGCGGCGCAATCGGCGGGGCCGCCGGCGTAAGTGGTGGTGATGGTCAGATCCCGGCGCCAGAACTGCTCGTTGACCGAAAGCGGCAGCACCTCTCCCGCCCCGGTGGGGGCAAACAAAAGGATGACCCCTCCCCTGGCCACGGCGCCAAAGGCCTGCTCAAGGGCGGCCCGGGCGCTGGCGCAGACCACGACCAGATCGGCGCCCCGGCCTTGGTTGTCGGCCATGAACGCCCCCGGCACGTCCCCATCCGCCCGATAGGCGGCGCTGGCCCCGAAACGGCGGGCCGCTTGCAGCCGGTAGTCGGAGAGGTCGCTCGCGGCAACGAATCCCGCCCCGCTCACCGAGGCCAGATGCACGTGCAGCAGCCCCGAGATGCCGCTGCCCAAGACCAGGACGCTCATCCCCGGCTTGAGTCCGGCCAGACGCTGACCCCGCAGGACGCAGGCCAGGGGCTCGACGAAGGTGGCGTCGTCATAGCTCAAGTCGTCGGGAATCCTCCAGGTGCCGCGCTCGACGTTCACCGCCGCCAGCCGTGCGTACTCGCAAAACCCGCCGGGGTCGAAATGGGTGCCGGAGAGGAGCAGGTCGCAGACCGTCTCGTGGCCGCCCAAGCACTCGGGGCAGGCGAGACAGGGGACGTGATGGGTGGTCGCCACCCGGTCGCCGGGCTTAAAACCAGTCACGCCCGCGCCCACCGCCGCCACCTCCCCCGCCATCTCGTGGCCCAAGACCAGCGGCGCCTTCCCGGCCCGATACCACTCCATGACATCGCTGCCGCAGATGCCGCTGGCGTGAATCTTGACCAGCAACTCGCCCGGACCCGCCACCGGACGAGGCAACTCCTCAAGCCGGACATCCCGGTTGTTGTAGTACATGGCCACCCGCATTCCACCCCTCCTTGTTCCAAAAATTATCTTGCCCAACCAAGGGGATAAAATGTATCCTATGGCCGCCTTAAGCACAAGGCCCAATCCCATGGGCACCAAGGCCGGCGGAACAAAGCCGGGGCAAGTTCGAGATCGCCAAGGAACGACAGACCCTACCAGAGGGGGACGGAATGGTCCCCAGCATAAGGAGCATCATGGCCCAAATCAAAAGCACGATGGAGATGGTGCTGGCCCGGGCGGATCGGCTGTGCGCCGAGGCGGAGACGGCCAGCAGCGACGACGACCTGCGGCGGCGGGGAATGAAGATCGGCGCCGCCCTGATGAACGGCGAGGCGGTTGACCTGGCAGCGGCCATCCGGCAGTGCCCGCCGCCCGCGCTTCCCCCCCTGGCGCAAGGCCTGCTTGACATCCTGTTCCGCAACCTCGTTTTGCCCCGCGAGGAGGGCCAACCCTGGGAGGCCGCCCTGCACGGGATCGTGGAACTGGCCAAGGCCCTGCCCCAGGCCGACAAGGCCCAACTCTCCGGCCTGGTGGCCGAGGTGCGCAGCATCTTAAGCCGCTACCTCCAGCACCGCCAGCAGCTCGAAAAACAACTGGAGGAGGGTTTCGCCCTCCAGACCGCCCAGCTCCAGCAGTCCCTGGCCCAGCAAACCGGGATGAAGATGAAGATAAGCCCCCGGCAGCACCCCAAATTCCAAGAGGAGTGGCAACGGGTGCAGGCCCAGTTGAACGATCAATACCTGGCCGCCTTGGACCAGTACAAAGAGGCGATCAGCGGCCTGCTCGGCCTCTGATCGTCCAAGCGAGAACGTAACGGAAATGGATGTCGAGATCCTCTTGGACTGCGCCGAGGTGCCGCCACAATACCAGGCCCTGGCCCTGCAAAAATTCCACGAATGGTACGACGAAGGGGCGGAGGTACGCTTCAACAAGCTGCCCTTCAGCTCCCTCTCCCCCCTGCCCGAACCCAACCGCTTCCTGGTGGACCTGGGCTACGCCGACCTCATCACCGCGCTACGCAACCTGCACGCCAGGGTGCATCGCCTGGGGGTCAAGGTCTTCTTCCACTTCGCCTGAGC
>JAJYJA010000174.1 GCA_021789795.1 Deltaproteobacteria bacterium
CGCAACGCAGTAGATCGGTCTTTTTGCGACGCCATCAACGGGGCGGGGTGAAACTCTGGTTGGCGCGGTACACGAAAGCCAGGATCTCGGCCACCAGGACATAGGTCTCGGGCGGGATCTCCTGGTTCAGCTTGAGGCGAGACAAGACCTCCACCAGGTCGCTGTCCGGCTGGATGGGGATCCCGTGCTCCTCGGCCAAGGCGATGATCCGCTCGGCCATCAGGCCCTGGCCCTTGCCCACCAGCCGGGGGGCGGCGTCGTGGCCCTGCTCGTATTTCAGGGCCACGGCTTTTTTTTGCGGCTTTGTCTTGCTGGTATTCTGGTTTTGGGGCATATTGGGCCAACCCAGACTAAAAGAGAGGGACGAAACGGACGGCGGGCCTCTGACGCCTGCCGCTAGCCGCTAATTAGGCGATTTGCCGTCCCTTGGCAACTGGCATTTTCTCCGTCCCCGACCCGACGCCTTAAACCAGACTGATTAACGATGACCCTTGACCCGCAAAACTCCCAGGCCGTGGTGCTCCTAAGCGGCGGCCTGGACTCGACCACCGTCCTGGCCCTGGCCCGTCAGCAGGGCTACCGCTGCCACTGCCTGAGCTTCGCCTACGGCCAGCGGCAGGCGGTGGAGCTTGACCGGGCGCGGGAGAACGCCCGCCGCTACCAGGCGGAGGCGCACCTGGTCTTAAACGTCGATCTCGACCGGATCGGCGGCTCGGCCCTGACCGGCCCCTGGCCGGTGCCCAAAGATGTCCCGGTGGGCCGGGGAGAGCCACCGCGGGCCGCGGCCGAGATCCCCATCACCTACGTGCCGGGCCGCAACACCATCTTTCTGGCTTACGCCGCCGCCTGGGCCGAGGTGTTGGGGGCCTGGGACCTCTTCATCGGGGTCAACGCCACCGACTACAGCGGCTATCCCGACTGCCGGCCCGAATTTCTCCTGGCCTTCGAGAACCTGGCCAATCTGGCCACCCGGGCCGGGGTCTCGGGGGCGGGCCGTTTTACGGTTCACGCCCCGCTGCTGCGGATGAGCAAGGGGGAGATCGTGCGCACCGGCCAGCGGCTGGGGGTGGACTTCGCCTCCACCCACTCCTGCTACGATCCCGACCCGCAAGGCCGGGCCTGCGGCCACTGCGACGCCTGTCAACTGCGACTTTTGGGTTTTGCCGAGGCCGGACTCGCCGACCCGGCGCCCTATCAGCCCGGCGGGAGGCCCGCGTGACCCAGCCGATGCCGCCCGCGGTGGGCCACCTGCTGATGATCGGCCTTCCCGGCCCGGAGGTGGACGCCTCCACCCTCTCCCTGATCCAGGAGGAGGGCGTCCACAACTTCATCCTCTTCCGCCGCAACGTCCGCGACCGGGAGCAACTTGCCGGCCTGTGCGCCGCGCTTCGCGACGCCTGCCTGGCCCAGGGCCTGCCCCGGCCCCTGATCTCCATCGACCAGGAGGGGGGGCAGGTGGCCAGACTGCCGCCGCCCTTCACCATCCTGCCCGAACCGCGGGGGCTTTCGGAACTGGACAACTGCCAAGAGCTACTGCATGACTACGCCACCACCTGCGCCCGCGAGCTGGTGGAGGTGGGGATCAACATGAACCTGGCCCCGGTGCTGGACTGCTGCCCCAGCGGCCAGGGCCTGTTCATGGAGCGCCGCTGCCTGGGCCAGTCCCCGGAACGGGTGGCGGCGCTGGGCCTGGTGGTCATCGGGGCCCTGGAAGGGATGGGGGTGGCGGCCTGCGCCAAGCACTTCCCCGGCCTGGGCTCGGCCCGGCTCGATCCCCACCTGGAGCTGCCGGTGGTGGATCGGCAGCAGGCCCGGCTGCTCGCCGAGGACCTCCTGCCCTTTAAGCGGGCGGCTCAGGCCGGGGTGGGGGCGGTAATGACCTCCCACGCCGTTTACCAGGAGCTGGATCGCGGCCTGCCCGCCACCTTGTCTCCCCTGGTGATCGGCGGCCTGCTGCGTAAGGGCTGCGGCTACGACGGGCTGGTCATCACCGACGACATGGAGATGGGGGCGATCGAGAAGTTCATGGCCTTCCCGGAGGCCGTCCGCCAGGCCTTCAAGGCCGGGGCGGACCTGATCTTGATCTGCCACGACCACCAGAAGGTCAGACGGGCGCTGGCCGTCCTGCGCCAGACGGTCCGGGAGGGCGCGACCGAGGCCGGCCAGGCCGATGACTCCCTGCGCCGGCAAACCGAGGTCTTGCGCCGGCTCGCCGCCTAAGAGACCGAGGCCACCGTTGCCGGATCTATCCCCATGAGACTCCGCATCCAACACCGGCTCTTCCTCACCCTGCTGGCCGCCTCCGGCCTGGCGGTGGTCTCGATGTTTGTCATCTTTCAGTGGAGCATCTCCCAGGGCTTTCTCCACTACATCAACACGGTGGAGAACGAGCGCCTGCTCAAGCTCACCGACGGCCTGCAAGACGCCTTCGCCGCCAGCCGCGGCTGGGGTTTCCTCGGCCCGGACCCGGAAGCATGGCTTAGGCGGCATCTCCGCCGATTGCCGGAGGACGACGCCGGCCAACGCGATCTGCCGCCCCCGCCGCCCGGTCTCCCGGCGATGGACCGGCCACCGCCACCCCCCGGCCAGGCCTTTCACTGTCCGCCCCGCCGGATGGAGCGCAGCTTCGAGGCCCGGCTGGTGCTCCTTGACCAAAGCCGCAAACCGATCCTGGGGCCGGGCCAAGGCCTGTCGGTCTCACCGCACCTCCTGCCGCTGAAGGTGGACGGCCAGGTGATCGGCTACCTGGGGCTGCTGCCCAAGCAGCGACTCTCCGACACCCGGCAACTGCGCTTCCTCAAGCAGCAGAAGATCGCCCTGGCCCTGGTGGCGGCGGTGATCCTGCTCATCTCCGCCCTGCTCTCCCTGCTGCTGGCGGGACGCCTGCTCAGGCCCATCAACGCCCTGGTGAGCGCGGCCCGCCGTCTGACCGGGGGCGATTTCAGCGCCCGGGTGGAGGTGACCTCCGCCGACGAACTGGGGCAGTTGGCCAGGGATTTCAACACCCTGGCCCTGACCCTGGAGAAGAATGAACGTAGCCGCCGGCAGTGGGTGGCGGACATCTCCCACGAGCTGCGCACCCCGCTCGCCGTACTCCGGGGCGAGATCGAGGCCCTCCTGGACGGGGTGCGGCCCGCCTCGGAGGAGGCCATCCGTTCCCTCCATGCCGAGGCCCTGCGTCTTGGCCGCCTGGTGGACGACCTCTACCATCTCTCCCTTTCCGACATCGGGGGCCTGACCTACCGCAAGGAGCCCCTCGACCCGCTGGAGGTGCTGCGGCAGGCCCTCGACGCCCTGGCCGCCGAGCTGGACCAGCGGCAGATCGCCCTGAGCCTGGATCTGCCAGGTCTCGCGGGTTGCCAGGTGCTGGCCGACCCCCAGCGTCTGCACCAGTTGTTCGCCAACCTGATCGAGAACTCCTGCAAGTACACGGATCGCGGCGGACGGCTGGTGATCGGGACGGAAGGACGGGAGGGCGCCATTCTCTTCCACTTTCAAGACAGCGCCCCCGGGGTGCCGGGCCAGGATATGGAGCGGCTTTTCGAGCGCCTTTACCGGGTCGAGGTCTCCCGCAGCCGCGACCTGGGCGGGGCCGGCCTGGGGCTGGCCATCTGCCGCAACATCGCCGAGGCCCACGGCGGCCTCATCTCCGCCAAGCCCTCGCCCCTGGGCGGGCTGTGGATCACCGTGCAACTGCCAACCCTGTAAGCGCCCGCCATGTCAACCAAAATCCTGATCGTCGAGGACGAACCCAAGCTCGCCGGCCTCCTGCGCGACTACCTGCTGCAGGCCACCTTCACCCCCGCCTGTCTGGCCAACGGGCTGGAGGTGGTGCCCTGGGTGAGGAGCCACCACCCGGACCTGGTACTGCTAGACCTGATGCTGCCCGGACGCGACGGCATGGAGATCTGCAAGGAGATCCGCCAGTTCTCGACGGTGCCGATCATCATGATCACCGCCCGGGTGGAGGAGATCGACCGCCTGCTGGGCCTGGAGCTGGGGGCCGACGACTACATCTGCAAGCCCTTCAGCCCCCGCGAGGTGGTGGCCCGGGTCAAGGCGGTGCTGCGGCGGGCGGCCGTCTCTATCCCCCAGGGCCTGGCATTCGACGAGTCTCGCTACAAGGCCACCCTGCACGGCCAGGCCCTCGACCTGACCGCGGTCGAATTCAAGCTCTTCAGCTTCCTGGCCGCCAACCCAGGCCGGCTCTACTCCCGCGACCAGTTGATGGAGCGGATCTACCCCGACCAGCGCATCGTCAGCGACCGGACCATCGACAGCCACATCAAGAAGCTGCGCCGCAAGATCGCCGAGGTCGCCCCCAGCGAGGAGCTGATCCACTCGGTGTACGGGGTAGGCTACAAATTTGAACAAAATTAAGGAAAAAATAGGGAAGCCCCAGGAGACATAGATAACAAAAACAGCATATTGAGAACTAATGACCCCTCAACCAGCCTCCGCCACCCTGCCCCTGGGCCTTGACAACCCCGCCCATCTGAGCTTTTCTGTCCCCACGCCTTGAAAACTTACCGTCCTGGGCTACCAAGCCTGACCGCAGGGAAAAGTTTTAGCAATTTGCCAGCCAACCCCAACCACCGATCACCATGCCGCGCCCAAACAAGTTGTCACCATGCCTAGCTGGAAGCGAGGAGGCCTTGCCTGTCCAACAACTCTCGGATGCCTGGGAATTGTTGATCAGTTCCGCCATTATTACCGGGGTGCTTTTAATTTTTTATGCCAGCTTGTCCGGCCTTATTATAAGACCTTTCCTCCATGCGACCGAGGCGTCTTTCTGGCTGCGGAATA
>JAJYJA010000175.1 GCA_021789795.1 Deltaproteobacteria bacterium
AGAACGATCTCCCGCATCGGCTAAAAATCCCCGGTCAGGAAGGGGTTGTGCCGGGCCTCCTGGCCGATGGTCGAGACGTCGCCGCCGTAACCGTGGCCAGGCCAGACCTTGGTCTCCGGGGGCAGGGTCAGGAGTCGCTTGCGGATGGAACTCATCAGGGTGGCGGTGTCGCCGCCGGGGAAGTCGGTGCGACCCACCCCGTCAACGAACAGGGTGTCGCCGGTGAAGAGATGCGGCGGGGCGTATAGGCAGATGCCGCCCGGGGTGTGGCCGGGGGTGTGGATGACGGTGAGACTGATCTTGCCCACCGCGATGATGTCGTGGTCCTTGACCAACATGTCCGCCGGCGGCGAGGCGGGCAGGCCCAGCATCGAGAAGTAGGCCTTGACCTCGGGCCGGGCGAAGAAGGCGGCGTCCTCCCTATGGATGACAATCCTGGCCTGGGTCGCGGCCTTAAGCGGGCCGTTGCCGCAATCGTGGTCCGGGTGGCCATGAGTGTTGATGATATAGTCGATGGTGAGATGCTCGTCCTGGGCCGCCGCCAGGATGGTATCGACGTCGCCGCCGGGGTCGATCACCGCCGCCCTTCTCGTCTCCTCACAACCCAGGAGGTAGCAGCAGACCCCCATGGTGCCAACGACAAGTTGCCGGATGATCATGGGAATTCCTATTTAGGTTGGTTAGGTGGTAGGGCGGGCACAGCCTTTAACCAGACGACGCCTCAGCGCCCCCAAACCAGCCGGGCTTCGCCCTTCCTGCCGCCTAACAGTCGGCTGCAAACGATATGGGTTATCGTTATCCAGGGCGCTGGTGTTTGCCGCCGTCATTCAACAATCCGGTAGCCGGCCGATTTCAAAGAAGGCTTCGTGTATATGAAAATCATCTCCACTGGCTCTTCAAAAGGATTGTAAAACCAATGAACGGCGCCTCGCGGGACAAACATGGTATCCCCCTGTTTCATTTCTACTTCCGAATCTACGAGTCCGCTGATGCCTCGACCTTTAAGAATATAGATGACTTCCTCGGCATCCTTGTGAACGTGCTTCTTATGGGAGGATGTTTTCGCCTCGAACTTACAATAGGCAACGGTTATGTCTTCCGCCCCTACCGTATCTTTATCGACAAGCACGATCCTTTTCGCATTATCCAAGTCTCGTATCGGTTCGTTCCTTCCATCTTCAATCCCGAGCACGTACTTCATTCAATCTCCATTTTCAAGGACGCTAACGGGGCGGCAATCAAGGGTTGCCGCCCCGTTAGGCATGCTTTATTCCATACACGGCTAATTATTACTTATTTCAAGTTCTTTTCGGATTAAACCTTGCTGAGGCATTGGTATAATATCTATAAAATCTGAGAGAAATACAACTTGGCATTCTATTTCATTTCTTTCGATTTTATCTTTAAGTTCAATACGTTCACTGTCAACATAAATCAAATGGAACGCTTTTATAGTTGCAGATGGATATGTTTTTTTAGCTAGATTAATATATTCTCTCAGCTGACAATCATTTGGCCACCAAAGTTTTGCTTCAAAAATAAACAATAATTCAGGATTATTTGTAAAAATAATGATGTCAGGTCGTTTTTCATTGTTTGGAAATATTGCAACGTCGCCAACAACAGCAACCATATCACTAAAATCTTCAATAACTTCAGTTATTTTTATAATATCTTTGAAAAATTTTTTTCTGAATTGTCTTTCAACAAGTGATGCTACAATTTGTGTGCTTATAAAAGTCCCGCTCGGCATTTTCGATATTTCCACCAAATATGCTCTATTGCCAAGTATTATTAAAGCCTAACAGCCGCCCTCCCCCCCAAACTCAACAACTGCACTTGTTGGGGTCGCAACCGCCGTCGCCACAGGCGCAGCCGCCGGCCTGAGCCAGGGGGATGGGCCGGGGGGTGGCCAACTGCTGGCCGATAACCTTGTCAATCACCTGGTTGAAGGCCTCCACCGCCGGGCTGTCCTCGCCCGAGGTGAGGTACGGGGCCCCGGCGTCGCCGCCCGTCACCACCCGCGGGTCCATGGGCACCCGGCCCAGGAAGTTGATCTTAAAATCCGCCGCCGTCCTCTCCCCGCCGCCGCTCTTGAATACCTCCACCACCTTGCCGCAGTGGGGGCAGATCAGGCCGCTCATGTTCTCGACCAGGCCCAGGATGCGCATCTTGACGTGCAGACAGAAGTTGATCGACTTCCTGACATCGGCCAGGGCCACGTCCTGGGGGGTGGTGACCACCAGGGCCTGGGCGTCGGGGATGGTGCTGGCGATGGTCAGGGGCTCGTCGCCGGTGCCGGGCGGGGCGTCGATCACCAGGTAATCGAGCTCACCCCAGTCCATGTCGGCGATGAACTGGCGGATGGCCTGGATCTTGAGCGGCCCCCGCCAGATGATCGGGTCGTCGCGATCCTCCATCATGTACTCAAGTGAGGTCACCTTGAGGTTGGCGCTGGCCTGGATGGGCGGCAGGAGCCGGCCCTCGCCCCGCTCCGCATCCTGCAGCCGGTGTTCGAGATTCAGCATCCGGCAGATGTCCGGGCCGTGCAGATCGACATCCATCAGCCCGACCTGGTAACCCCGCTGGGCCAGGCCCACCGCCAGGTTGGTGGACACCGTGCTCTTGCCCACCCCGCCCTTGCCGCTCATCACTAAAATCTTGTGCTTGATCTTGGCCAGCGAGACCTTGATCGCCACCTCCTGCTGGGCGATATGGGCCTGCTGGGCCTGGGCCTGACTGGAGGCCTGCCCGCAGCCCGCCTTACTGTCGCATGTTCCGCATGAACTGCCCATGATACCGATTCCCTCCGGTTAAAAGAGATGCGCCGAGCCCCGGCCCGGCGCCACCGGCCCCAGGCGAAACCCGTCTTAAGAGAAACGCAACTATCCCGCCGATGCCAATTATGCGGCACTAAACGGGATAGTTACAGAAAAACGTTATATACCGCAACCGGGGGAGTTTTGGAACCGAAAAGAAGCCGGGAGGGGGAAGGGATGGCCGCCAACCGGCGGCGCTACTTGGCCAGTTTGAGGAACTCAATCCGCTCCATGGCGATCTCCAGGTAAAACCTGGCCTCCTCGAACTTGAAGACGATGCGCCGGTTTTCGAAGACGCTGTTCTCGTCGGCCATCATGGAGTTACTGCTCGAGCTCTCCGGCACCAGGGAGATGCCGTTGCTCAAGTGCAGGGCCTTGGGCTGGCCAAAATAGGCGTTCAGGTCGTATTTGGCCTCGATCATCCGCATGGCCCGGCCCATGATCTGGTTGGTGATCTCGCCGATAGTGTCCACCACCTCGGCGGTACTGGCCTCGCTGGCCAGTTCCTCGGCGGGCATGCCCATGCCCAGCATGTAGCTGCGATACAGACCCAGGGCCGCCTCCGCCGAGAAGGTCAGGGCCACCAGGCCGTGGTAGTCGCCGGCGAACTGCACGAAACAGCCGAGATCGGGCCGGATGCTGACCCGGGGGATATTCTGGATCGTGCGCACGTAATCCACCTTGCGGCCAATGGCCTTCTCCAGGGTGGCCTTGGTGGCCTGGCAAAAGGCCTGGGCCACGTTGTCGATCGCCAGTTTTTCCTCCATCTTCTCCCCCTTTGGCAGTGGTCTCGTCACTCCGCCCGGTGCGGCAGCTCCTCTCCGGCCGGCGTCGGCGGGAGGAAGAGCCTCTCCCCAGCCCGCACCGCTACCCCCAGATGATTCTCGGGGGGCGGTATGGGACAGGAGAAATTGTGGTTGTAAGCGCAGTAAGGATTATAGGCATAATTAAAGTCCAAGACAAGCTTATCCCCCTTGGGCTCCTCGATGTCGAGATAACGTCCGCCGCCGTAGGTCTCCCGGCCGTTGGTCTTGTCGGTGAAGGGCACGAACAGCTCGTTCCGCGCCCGGCCCTCCGGGCTGTCCTCCCGGTAGGCGAACAGGGTCAGGGTCTGGCCAAGCAGCGTAAAATCGAGCTGGCCCACGGTGAGATAGACCCGTTCGTGGCCGGTCGAGGTCTTGATCTTGAATTGGGCGGGACTGGTCAAGTGCCGGTAGCGGGCGGTCACCCGGTAGGCGATGTCCACCGGGAAGTAGTTCAAGGCGTGAAAGGCCCACTGCTGCTCGTTGAAGAGCGGCGACTGCGGGGAGTCCTTGAAGAAGCGATCCTTGTCGGCCCGGAAGCTCAACACCTGCCGCTGGTGGCGCAGCACCTCCAGCCGGTTGGGGCGTGAGCCGCAGGCGGCCAGGCCCAGGAGCAGGCCGACCAGGGCCGCCAACCCCAGGATCGTCCATCTCTCCCGGCCCCTTATGCCAACCCGGTTAGCAGGCATGGCGCTCGACGAACTCCCTTACCGCCCCCACCTGGGCGGGCAAAATCTGGCAGCGGGTCGGCAGGCCAACCAGCCCGGCCAGGGCCGGAGGCAGGGGCTGCTCGCCGATGGCCTGGGCCACCGCGGCCCCGAACTTGCCGGGATGGGCGGTGGCCAGGCAGACCAGGGGCCGGCCTGGATCGCGCAGGGCCAGTCCGGCCCGCACCCCCACCGCGGTGTGGGGATCGAGCACGTAGCCGTTGGCGTTAAAGAAGTCCCGGATGGTGGTGATCACCTCCGGCTCCGCCACCCGGTAGCCGGCGAACTCCCGCTGAATCCGGGAGAGGGCCTGGCCGTCGAAGGCCAGCGATCCTCCCGCCGCCATCTTCTCCATATCGGCGGCGGTGCGGGCCGCGTCCTCGCCGTTTAGGTAGTACAGATAGCGCTCGAAGTTGGAGGCCAGTTGAATGTCCATCGACGGGCTCGAGGTGGGGGTCACCTGG
>JAJYJA010000176.1 GCA_021789795.1 Deltaproteobacteria bacterium
TCACCCCTGCCAGATCCTAAGCGACATCATGACCGTGGTCGAAAAGCGGGGCCCGGTGGCGAACCTCCAGGTGGCCTGGGTGGGCGACGGCAACAACATGGCCAACTCCTGGATCCAGGCCGCCTGCCGCCTGGGATTTGCCCTTACCCTGGCCTGCCCGGAGGGCTACGACCCCGATGCCGCCATCCTCAAGGCGGCCCAGGCCGAGGCGGTAAGGCCCATCACCCTGGTACGCGACCCGCAGGAGGCGGTCAGGGAGGCCCAGGTCATCAACGCCGACGTCTGGGCCTCGATGGGCCAGGAGGCCGAGGCCGAGGCCCGCATCCGGGTCTTTCAGCCCTATCAGGTTAACAGCGCCCTGCTCCGGCAGGCGGACCCCGAGGCCATCGTCCTCCACTGCCTGCCCGCCCACCGGGGCGAGGAGATCACCGACGAGGTGCTGGAAGGCCCCCAGAGCGCGGCCTGGGACCAGGCCGAAAACAAGATGCACATCCACAAGGCCATCCTGGAGCGCCACCTGCTTTAGAAGGGCATAAATCTCAGCCAAGTTGCCAACGCCATGACCTCAGACATCAACAAGATCGTTCTCGCTTACTCCGGCGGCCTGGACACCTCGGTGATCCTCAAGTGGCTGGCGGAAAAATACCAGTGCCCGATAATCGCCTTCTCCGCCGATGTCGGCCAGACCGAGGACTGGGAGGCGGTGCGGGCCAAGGGCCTGGCCACCGGTGCCGAAAAGGTGGTGATCTCCGACCTCCGGGAGGAGTTCGTCCGCGACTACGTCTTCGCCGCCTTCCGGGCCAACGCCATCTACGAGGGCTCCTATCTCCTGGGCACCTCGCTTGCCCGGCCGATCATCGCCAAGGAGCAGGTGCGGGTGGCGGCGGCGGAGGGGGCGGCGGCGGTCAGCCACGGCGCCACCGGCAAGGGCAACGACCAGGTGCGCTTCGAGCTGACCTACCTGGCCTTGAACCCGAAACTGAAGATCATCGCCCCCTGGCGGATGTGGGATCTAAACTCCCGCACCAAGCTGATGGCCTACGCCGAGGCGCACCAGATCCCGGTGCCGGTGACCAAGGCCAAGCCCTACAGCTCGGACGAGAATTTGCTGCACATCAGCTTCGAGGGCGGCATCCTGGAAGACCCCTGGAACGAACCCGAGGCCTCGATGTTCAAGCTCTCGGTCTCCCCCGAGCAGGCCCCGGACCGGCCCACCTACATCGAGATCGAATACGAGCGCGGCAACCCGGTGGCCATCGACGGCGAGCGCCTAAGCCCGGCGGCTCTCCTCGCCCGGCTGAACACCCTGGGCGGGGCCAACGGCATCGGTCGGCTGGACATGGTGGAGAACCGCTTCGTGGGCATGAAGTCGCGAGGGGTGTACGAGACCCCGGGGGGCACCATCATGCGGGTCGCCCACCGCGACCTCGAAACCATCACCCTGGACCGAGAGGTGATGAAGATCAGGGACAGCCTGGTGCCCCGTTACTCGGAGCTGATCTACAACGGCTTCTGGTTCTCGCCCGAGATGCGCCTCCTGCAAGGGACGATGGACGCGGCCCAGCAGCCGGTGAGCGGGGTGGTACGACTTAAGCTCTACAAGGGCAACTGCGTCCCGGTGGGCAGGAAGTCGGACAACTCCCTGTACCAGGAGAGCTTCGCCACCTTCGAGGAGGACGCGGTTTACACCCAGTCCGACGCCGGCGGCTTCATCCGGTTGAACGCCCTGCGGCTCAAGATCCAGGCCCTGAAGGGAAGATAGCCGCGGCGTCCGCCCGCGCCCCGCCCAGGTCGGCGCCCTGCTCGCCCTTCAACCCTTGGACTTCACCAGCCCATGCCCGCCCACCTACCCCCCTATCCCGGGGCCGAGGCCGCCGATTCCGCCCCCGGCATCCTGCTGCTCGTCGATGACGACCCCATCAACCGCCAGGTGCTGCGCTGCCTCTTTGAACTGGAGCGCTACCGGATCGTGGAGGCGGAGAGCGGCCGGCGCTGTCTGGAGCTGGCGGTCAGCGAGCGGCCCGATCTCATCCTGCTCGACATCATGATGCCGGAGATGGACGGCTTTGCGGTCTGCGTCGCCCTGATGGAGCGCGAGGAGACCAGGAACATCCCGGTAATCATGGTCACCGCCTTAAACAGCCCCCAGGACGAGGCCCGGGCGCTGGAGTCCGGGGCGATGGACTTCATCTCCAAGCCCTTCAACCCCAAGGTGATCGCCACCCGGGTCCGGGCGCACCTCCAGGTGAAGCGGGACCGCGACATCCTGGCCAACCGCACCGCCCGGCTGGGGCTCGCCAACCACCTGCTGGAGCAGGAAATCGAGGAGCACTTAAAGACCGAGCAGGCCCTGCTTCAGGCCCGAGGCGAGATCGAGCGCATGAATCGCTTAAAGGAGGGGGTAATCAAGGACCTGTTCCAGGCCCTGTGCGAGATGCTCTCCTCCCGGGACATGTACACCTTCGAGCACGGACTGCGGGTGGCCTCCATCGCCCGGATGATCGCCGAGGACTTAAACCTGCCCGATCCCCAGGTCGAGGCCCTGGAACTGGGCTGCCTGTTGCACGACATCAGCAAGGTCGCCATCCCCGACGACGTGCTGCTCAAGCCCGGCCTCTTCAACGCCCAGGACCGGAAGATCATGATGATGCACCCCAGCCTGGGGGCCAGGATCTTCGCCCGCCAGGCCTGCTCGCCGGAGATCATCGACATCATCCATCACCACCACGAGCGCCTGGACGGCAGCGGCTACCCCGATCGTCTGCGGGGCGAGGAGATCGGCATCCTGACCCGGATCGCCATGGTGGCCGACAGCTACGAGGCGATGATCGCCCGCCGGCCCTACAAGAAGTCGCTGCTTAGGCCCGAGGCCCTGGCCCGTCTGACCTCCGAGGCCCAGGCCGGACGCCTCGATCCCCGGGTGGTCGTCAGCCTGGCCAAGGTCACCGAACGTTGGGACCCGCTCGCCATCCGCCACGACTTCAACGACGCCATCTCCCGGGAGCTGGAGCGGTTCCGCAACAAGACCTACTTCAAGGAGCCGTTGAGCGACTTCTACAACTACCGCTACCTCTTCCACCTGGAGGAGGCGGGATTGCTGGACAGTCAGACCCAGGGCTACAGCCTGACCAGGGTGACCTTCGCCAATCTGGAGCAGATAAACCGCCGGCACGGCTACCTGGTGACCGACCAGATCATCGACGAGATCGGCTCCCAGCTCGTCGAGGCGATCGACCGGCTGGTCGAGGAGGCGGGTTGCGTCACCATCCTGCTCCGCAAGGGCACCTCCTACCTCATCTACTCTGATTGCCAAGGGGAAATACTGGCTGTTTTGCACCAGGACCTCGATTCCTGCCTGGAGCGTCTGGCCCGGGAATGGCAGGGCGAGGGCGCCTACCTCACCCTGGGCTTCCCCGGCGGCCATCCGGTGCAGGAGGCCATCTGCCGGCTGCTCGATCCGGCGGCTTAAGGGCCGCCCCGGCCTCAGCCGTCGGCCTTAAGCGAGCCCAGTTGGCTGACCAGGTCGCGGAGCACCGAGCCGTCGATCTCCGCCAGCCGGTTCTCCCGGCCCTGCTTCTCGATCTCGTGGGCGGCCAGGCGCAGGCCCTCGACCCCGAGACTGGCCGCCGCCCCCTTGATGCTGTGGGCCGCGGCGGCCACCTGGGCCGCGTCGCCGCCGCTTAATCCCGCCTCGATCTTCTGTAGATCGCCCGCCGACGAGTTGCGCAACAGGCCCAGCAACTCGGCCAGCAGTTCCTGATCGCCGCCGGTCTGCTCCAGGGCGAACTCCCGATTCCACCGCAAGTCGCTCATCATCTCTTATCCTGTTTTGAGGTATTGTTAACCGGGCCCAAGGCCGGCCTTGTTCCTCGCTAAACGCCCCAGCCCGGCCTTGGCGGTTGCCGGCCACATTGGGAGCCACTCCCACAATACGACAACCGGGCTAAGCCAGCGAGTGGAACCCAGGGGCCGCAAGAGTCGCGGGGAACTTACCCAAGTTGTTTATGTGCGACCCTGAATCCAGGCTAGCGGAAAGGCCGGAGCAAGGCAAACTGTTTCTCCGTCTGGATGGCCACCGGCCCGCCAGTTCGGCCAAAATCCGCCTGATAATTTCTTGACAATCTCAAAAAGCGGGGTAGTATCGCGGTCACATTTTGTAGCCGAGATCCGTTTGCCGGCAAACGGATGCGGGGGAACCACCTTTGGGGCGTATTCCTGCGGTTTCAAGGATAGGGCACTTTCAAGCCCGAGCCCGTCAGCTAACCTCGTAGGCATTTGGAAGGGCAAGAGTCAGAGCTGCATCCAGGCCACTGGCTTTTCCGCCAGTGGCCTTTTTTCGTCCTGGCGCCCTTGCGTGATCACCCTCAGCCAAGGAGGAAGACCTGATGGATTCCGAAAACGCCACCCCCACGCCCGACAGCTTGTTCGCCAGGATCCGCACCCTGCTCCTCGGGGCGCCCAAGCAGATCAAAGACCCCAACCTCTTTCACGCCATGAGCCTGATCCCGGTCTTGGCCTGGGTGGGCCTGGGCGCCGACGGGCTGTCCTCCTCGGCCTACGGCCCGGAGGAGGCCTTCCGGGCATTGGGCAGCCACACCTACCTGGCCATCCTCCTGGGCCTGGCCACCGCCCTCACCGTATTCATCATCTCCGCCTCCTACTCCCGGATCATCGAGCACTTTCCCCACGGCGGCGGCGGCTACATCGTCTCCACCCACATGCTGAGCGAGAAGGCGGGGGTGGTCTCGGGCAGCGCCCTCCTGGTCGATTACGTGCTGACCATCA
>JAJYJA010000177.1 GCA_021789795.1 Deltaproteobacteria bacterium
CCAACCTGGAGATCAGATCCTCCTTCTTCGACCGCGAAGACGACAGCCACTGCGGCAACCTGCCGGTGCCGGAACCCGCCACCCTGCTCAGCCTGGGGTCGGGGCTCTCCCTGCTCCTGGCCCGCCGGCGCCGACGCGGCAGGCCGCCGCTCAAATAGCCCGCCGGGGGCTTACGGCTTGCCAAGCTGGGCGAGCAGGTTCTTAGCCGCCTCCAGTTCCGGGAACTTAATCCTTGCCCCCAAGTCGATCGCCTGCTTAAGCTCCTGCGCGGCCCCGGCCTTGTCCCCCAGCTTGGCCAGCGTCATCCCCAGATGATAGTGCACCGTCGGGTTGTCTCCCAGCTTCTTCAGGGCCTGGGTGAACTGGGTCTTGGCCAGGTCGTAGGAACCGCGCTTGAAGTGCACCCAGCCCACGGTATCGGCCACGTAAGGGTCGTCCGGGGCCCCGGACTTGGCCACCATCGCCAGGCGCAGGGCCTCGCCCAGGTCCTGGCCGCTCTCCGCCAGATACCAGCTTAAATTGTTGGCCGCCGGGGCAAAGCTGGCGTCGTCCTGCAAGATGGCCCGATAATCCTTGGCGGCCTGATCGTGCTTCCCCTCCGCATCCAAGAGCACCCCCAGCTGCATCCGCACCGAGTTCAGCTTGGGGTTGGCGGCCAGGGCGGCCTGGTACTGTTTGATCGCCTCCTCGGTCTTGCCCTCCTTCTGCAGCAGGTTGGCCAGGGCGATATAGGGGGCGGGCAGTTTGGGCGCCAGCTCGATGGCCCGCCTTAGGCTGCCCTCCGCCTCCCCGGCCCGGTTCAGACTGACCGCCAACCCGGCGTAGGCCAGGTGCATAGCCGGATTGTCAGGAAACTTCCCGACCATGGCCTTGGCCCGGGCCATCGCCTCATCCGCCTTGTTCTCCTTGACCAGGATACCCAGGATATACCCCAAGGCCACGTCCGATTGGGGCGCCAGCTCCAGCACCTGCTCGAACTGGGCCTTGGCCAGATCCAGCTTGCCCTGGCCGAGATAGGCCACCCCCATCGCCAGGATAGTGTTGGGCTCCTGGGGCAGGGCCTTGTGGATCTGACCCAGGAGTGCCAAGGCCCGGTCGTAGTCCTTCTCGATCACCAGACAACGGCCCAGGATCAGGGCCGCCGCCACATTGCTGGGGTCGAGCTGCAAGACGGTGACCGCCTCCCGCTTGGCGTCGGAGACCGCGTTTTCCTTCTCGTAGAGATCGGCCAACAGCAGCCGGGCCTGGACATGGGCCGGGGCGTCCTTGATCGCCTCCTGGGCCGAGGAGATGGCAAGCTTGTCGTTCTGCTGGGCGTAGTACACCCTGGCCTTGACGTAATGGGCCTCCGCCGACTGCGGCTGCTCCTTTAACACCTTGTCGATCAGCACCATGGCGTCGTCCAGTTTCCGGTCGTTGATCAGGAGCTTGGCCTTGACGACCTGGGCGTTCAAGTTGCCCTTGTCAGCGGCGAGGATCTTGTCCACCAGGGCGCTGGCCTGGGGGAACTTGCCAAAATCGACGTACAGGTTGGCGAGCAGGCCCTCGATATCCGCCGCCACCTTGGGCTGGGCCAGGGCCACGGCCTGCTGATAGGCCGCCTCTGCCTTGGGGAAGTCCTTCTGCCGCTTATAGAAATTGGCCAGGGCCACCAGGGGCTCGGCCTCCTTGGGGGCCAGGCTGGCCGCCTTTTTCCAGGCCGCCTCCGCCTGTGCCCGCTGATGCTGCGCCTCGTAAAACGAGGCCTGGGCCATGAAGGCCTGGGGCGAGTCGGGCAGGGCGGCCACCAGGGCGGCCATCTCCGCCTCGGCCTGATCCTGCTTCTTCTCCTCCAGGTAGAGGGCGGTCAAGGCCCGGTAATGGCCGATTTCCTTGGGCTCCAGGCCAATCGCCTTCTTGAGCGCCGCCTCTGCCTCGTCTAACTTCTTTTCCTTGATCAGGATCTGGGCCCTAAGCACCTGCAAGCGGCCCAGCTCCGGCTTGATGGCAATTGCCTTATCCGCCGTGCGCAGGGCGGCGTCTTCGTTGTTGGTGGCCAGATTCAGGTTGGCGAGCAGCACCAGGGCCTCGACGTTCTTGGGGTCGGCGGCCAGGATCAGATCGATCTTCTTGCGGCAGTCGTCGTACTTCTTGCTGAGCAGCAAGACGGCCGCCACCTGGTACTGGGCGTCCAGGTTCTTGGGATCCAGGCCGGCGGCGATGGACATCTCCCGGAAGGCCGCCTGACCGTCATGGTTCTTGATTAAGGCCTGCCCCAGGAGATAATGGGCCTGGCCGTTCTTGGGGGCCAGCTGCACGGCGTTCTTAAGCTCGATCACCGCCTCCTTGACCTGGCCCTTGCCCAGCATCACCTGGCCCTTGGCCAGATACTCCGCCGCCCGTTTTTCCTTGCTGGTGCAGGCGAAAAGCGACAGGAGGACACACAACACGAAAAAAATTCGACGCGGATGAGGGCGGGACATGGCGGGACTCCTTGGGGGTGGGGTTAGCGGCGGATGAATTGCCAGGACAATCCTGTCCGTCAGCATAAACGCAAGCGGCCAGGAATGTCAAGGCGAGCGGTGAAGACCGGCGATTATCTGCTTGATGGCGTTGCAAAAAGTCCGGCCCACTGCGTCCCCATCCCCCATCAGCGGGGATTTAACCGCCTTACGGGGCGGTTTGCATATCGGCCCTTTTGCTTAGCGCCATCGGCTCCCTTTGGCGACCCCATCATGGCTGGCATGTATCGTGCAGAACTTAACGGCCAACCGGCGCAACTTGCCGGGCTTACGCCTTGATCTTGCTGATCTAACTGGCCGATTGCCGACGTGAGGAGAGGATGAGGAAGGTGAAACGGCAAAAAATTCCCCGTCAAAATAATGACAGCGGGTGGCGAAGGCTGCGCATTTGCCTGCTGATCCTGGTCGGGCTGCTGCTCGCCTCCTGCGGGGCGGGTGGCGGGGCGGTGGCGGTGGGGGGCTTACGCTGGCGCACTTATTGGCCCGCCCCCTCCCTCGACCGCTACGAGCCGGTGGTCTATCCCTCCCGCCCGGCGGGACAATGAGGAGGGTCATGCGCGTGAAAATCACCTGGGGATGGCCGCTGGCCGCGGCGGCCCTTGTCGGGGCCGGATTCATGGCTGGGGGCGGAAAGACGGCGGCGGCGGAACTAGACTCGGGGCCGCCCGGCTACCAGTACCGGGCGGAGGGGCCGGTCAAGCCAGCGCCGGGTAACAACCCCAGCCTCACCGCCACCGGCATGACCTCGGGGCCCGGCCAGGACATCCCGGCGGCGGAATCCGAGGAGTTGAGGCAGCGGATCAAGGAGCTGACCCGGCAACTCCTGCGCAACGCCCCCCAATGGCTCGGCGAGGATTACACCCTGACCGTCAACACCTTCGTCAACCTCAAGAACCTCTACGCCACCTCCTCCCTGGGCCGCTACCTGGGCGAACAGATGATCGGCGAGTTGCAGGCCGCCGGGGTGGGGGTGATCGATGTCCGCAAGGGCAACGGGCTGTTGATCCGCGAAGGCTTCGGAGAATACGGCCTCTCCCGGGACATCAAGGAACTTAGCGGCCGCTACCCCTCCCAGGCAATGGTGGTCGGCACCTACGCCTACGCCGACGGCCAGATCCTCTTGAACGCCCGGCTGCTGCGCAACCGCGACGGGATGGTGCTCTCCCACGCCGGTATCGCCTTTAAGCTAGACGACCTGACCCGCCAGTTGCTGCAAGACGAGGCCGCCCCGCCCCGCCCCGGCGGCGAGGTGCGGATCGAGGCCGGACGCTGACCGAACGGACATGAAGCTAAACCGCAAGCTAACCACCACCTGCCTACTGGGCCTAATGCTTGCAGCCAGCGGCTGCGGACGCCTGGGACTGGGGCCTGACCCCAGCATGGAACGCTACGCCAACGAACGCTACCAAACGGCGATGCGTCTTATGGATGCCGGCCGCTTCGAACTGGCCAAGGAGGAATTCACGGTGGCGGAAAAAAGCGCCGTGAGCCCCGAGCTGCGCCAGTCGGCCAAGGACGGCCGGCTCAAGGCGGAGGCGATCATCGAGGCCAAACGATGATGACTTCGCCCACCTCCCGCCATAAAACCGCCCGGTTTTTAACCATATTTTTATTGATGATTATGCTGGCCTGCGGCTTGGGCTGCGCCCAGGAACAGGCCCCGCCGCCCTCGACGCTGGCCCCAGATTTCTTCGCCCTGGGCGAGGAGCTGGCCCGCCAGTTGGTCGCCAACCGCCGGGGGGTGGAGCCAGGCGGGCGGCTCATTTTCACCACCCTGGTCAACCTGGACCACCTGCGCCAGACCTCAAAATTCGGCCGGGCGATGAGCGAATCCCTGGCCACCCAGCTCTTCCAGCACGGCTACGGGGTGGTGGAACTGCGCAAGACGGCCCGGATCGTGGTCCGGGACGACAAGGGCGAGATGGTGCTGAGCCGCGACGCCCTTAACCTCGCCCGCCAGTACTCGGCCAACGCCATCGTGGCCGGCACCTACGCCCTGACCCCGCAGACGGTGATCGTCAACGTCAAGCTGCTCGACGTCCGCTCCCACGAGGTGTTGTCGGTGGCGGGCCTGGAGCTCTCCCGTAACTCGACGATCAGCGCCATGCTGAACGAGCAGGTGGGGCTGGCCGACGCCCCTCTGTCCGGCTTTGAACGTTGATGGCGTCGCAAAAAGACCGATCTACTGCGGCGCGTGGCGGTTTGGCTCGTTCGGCATACCATCTGTATGGCCTCACTCGCCAAACACACCCCGCGCCTTGTATATCGGCCCTTTTGCTTAG
>JAJYJA010000178.1 GCA_021789795.1 Deltaproteobacteria bacterium
TTACTTTAACTGGCGGCAAAAATCGCCGAACTTTTTTTATCATTATTCCCATGGGGTAATGAGTGCCACTCCGCTCGCTTTCATGTCTGAAATATTGCGGGTTACCACTGTTAAATGATGAGCAATGCCTGTTGCGGCAATGAGAGAATCTATGGCGGGCATTGGTTTGCCAACGCGTTCCGCCATTCCCTGGATCTTTCCCCAGATCATCGCAGTTTGCAGGTTAATGTCGATGATTCTTGTCCAAAATCTTTCCTTGAGGTCATTATCTACCCAATTATGCAATTCTTCCTTTCTTTTTGATTCGTCAAGTTTTTCGATTCCTTTGTGAAGTTCTCCAATTGTCAAAACACTGATGAAAAAATTGCTTTCATCTTTTTGTTTGATCCATTTGGTGACTTTTGTGGATGGCTTGGGCCGTATTATTTCTGAAATGACGCAGGTGTCCAATAGATATTTCATAATTCAATATCCCTTGAAGAACTTTTGTCTCTTGTCAAGTCAAGGTTTAGGTCAGAAAGGGGGGATTTTTTAAAAAAAGAAATTAAATCAGACGTTGGCTTGTTGAGTTTTTGGTAGTCTTCAATGGCAATAATTACGACAGATTCCTTGCCATGTTTGGTGACAACTTGTGGGCCATCGTGGCGGGCTTTGTCCACCAAATTACTGAATTTATTTTTTGCTTCCTGAAGTTGCCATACATTTCCCATAATTGCACCTCTTGCTATGGTTATCTCTGTCTAGTCTGTCTAGATTATAGCTCTGGACTGAGTGTATGTCAAGAGTAGAGATTCCGCTAGGGTTAACTTCATGTCACCCGACAAGGAGATTTCTGTTCTCCCTTGTCCGCGCCAAACTCCATAACCCCAAGGCCCCCTGGCTCGCTTAGTTCTTGATCTTCCACGATTGCACCTTAAACCCGTTCAGGTGCGCGCGGCGACCCCGGCTCAAGGAGCTGCTGCCGCCCCACAAGACCTTGTTCCCGGCCCTCAAGGCCAAAGGGCCTGCCCATCGGCAATCTGAACAGAACAGCTATTTTTTTCGCCAATGTCTATCTGCACTGCCTCAATCAGTGCCCTTGGGGAGAGACGGTTATCGTAAAAAACACTTCCCGCCCGTCTCGGCTTTGGTTATAGGTTAGGGATGCTGAGGGAGATTCGCATTGAAAATCTGGTCTTGATCGAGCGGCTCGATCTCTGTCTCGACCAGGGGTTGACCGTGCTCACCGGGGAGACCGGGGCCGGCAAGTCCATCGTCTTGCAGGCCATCGCCCTGCTCACCGGGGGCCGGGCCGCCGCCGCCTGGATTAGGGCCGGCGCGGAGCAGGCGGTGGTCGAGGCCCTGTTCGACGGCCCGGAGAGCCCCGCCCGGCGCGCGATCTTGAGCGACGAGTTGGGCCTGCCGCTTGAGGATGAGATCTTGATCAAACGGGTGCTCTCCCCGGACGGCAAGAGCCGGTTCTACCTAAACGGCGGCCTGGCCACCGCCCGTCAGGTGCAGGCGGTAAGCGAGTTTCTGGTCAGCGTCGCCAGTCAGCACGAGCACCAGCGGCTGCTCAATCCCCGCTATCATCTGGAGGTTATTGATCTTTTGGGCGGCCTGTGGCCGGAGCGGGAGCGGGTGGCGGCCCTCTTCGACCAGTGGTCGGAGGTCAGGAGCGAGCTGGAAACCCTGCGGCGGCGGGAGATGGACCGGGAGCAGCGCCGGGATTTCATCTCCTATCAGTGCCGGGAGATCGAGGCCGCCGCCCCGGCGCCGGGCGAGGACGAGGCCCTGATGCGTGAGCGGCAGCGACTCAAGGGTTCCACCGACTTGCAGCGTCTGGGGCAGAAGTGTCAGCAGCGCTTGCAAGCCGCCGCCGAGTCCCTGGCCCTGGCCCGCAAGGAGGTCGAGGCCATGAACGCCATCGATTCCGGGCTCAAGGAACTGGCCGCCGCGGTGGCCGAGCAGAGTTTCCTGAGCGAGGAGCAGGCGGGTCAGCTCCGCGACTATCTCCTGCGCCTGCCCGACGACGAGAGGGCGCTGGAGGAGATCAGCGGCCGGTTGACCTTGCTTCAGCAGTTGAAGCGCAAGTACGGTGATTCCCTGGTCGAGGTGCTGGCCCACGCCTGTCGTCTGCGTCAGGAGTTGGCCGAGCTGGAGCGGCTGGACGAGACGATAGCCCGGCAGGCGGCGCGTTGCGCGGCCCTGGAGGGGGAGCTGGTGACGGCGGCGGATCGGCTCTCTGAACGGAGAAGGGCGGTGGCCTTGCGGTTTGACGAGTCCATCCGGCAAGAGCTGGTTGATCTCTGCTTTGCTAAGGAGGCCGAGTTTAAGGCCGTGTTCAAGGGGCACGGCCCTGACCCGGCCATCGACCTGGCCCGTACCGGCTGGGATCGCTGTGAATTCATGTTCTCGGCCAACCCCGGAGAGCCGGCCCGGCCCCTGGCCAAGATCGCCTCGGGCGGCGAGTTGTCGCGGGTGATGCTGGCCCTGCGTTGCCTCTTGGCCCAGAAAGATGCGGTGGCCACGGTCATCTTCGACGAGATCGACGCCGGCATCGGCGGTAAGGCGGCGGAGGCGGTGGCCCGCAAGATCAGGGAGCTGGCCCGCCACCACCAGGTGCTCTGTATCACCCATCTGCCCCAGATCGCCGCCGCTGGCGATGCCCACCTGCTGGTGGAAAAGGGCCTCGCCGCTGGCCGCACCGCCACCGTCATCCGGCCCCTTGCGCGCGACCCGCGCCGGGCCGAGATCGCCCGGATGCTGGACGGCGCCACGGCCTCGGCCAAGTCGCTCGAACTGGCGGCGGAGATGATCGAACGTCACCGCCGCCAGCCGGACGCCGCGTCATGACCAGGGCCGTGGCCCTGTTCTCCGGGGGGCTCGACAGTATCCTCGCCTGCCGGCTGATGGCCAGCCTAGGCGTCGAGGTGACGGCGGTGAAGTTTGTCACCCCCCTCTTCGACTACCACCTCCTCTCCCAGCCGGATTATCCAGATCAAATAAGGTCCAAATACGGTATAAATGTCCGGTTGGGCGACTTGAGCCACGACTATCTGGAACTCCTGCGCGCCCCGGCCCACGGCTTTGGCCGGCATTTTAATCCCTGTCTGGACTGCAAGATTCTGATGCTGCGTAGGGCCCGGGAGATGATGCCCGAGTTGGGGGCCGAGTTTCTGATCTCCGGGGAGGTGGTGGGGCAGCGGCCCATGTCGCAGCGCCGCGACACCCTGCGGGTGGTGGAGCGGGACTCCGGCTGCGACGATTTGCTGCTTAGGCCACTTTCCGCCCAGCATCTCAAGCCCACCAAGCCGGAGCGGGAGGGTCTGGTGGACCGTGACCGGCTGCTGGGCTTTGCGGGTCGGGGCCGTGCCGGCCAGATGGCCCTGGCCGTCGAGCTGGGGATTGGCGATTATCCCTCCCCGGCGGGGGGCTGCGCCCTGACCGACCCCATTATCGGAGAACGGGTCAAGCGGTTTTACCGGGAACGGGAGGCGGTGCGGGTGGCGGATCTGCGGCTCTTGACCGTGGGCCGGCACTTGGTGATGCCGGGCGGGGCCTGGCTGGTCATGGGGCGCCGGCAGGAGGAGAATCAGGTGGTGACGGCCCTGGTCGAGCCAGGGGACGTGCGGCTCCGCCTGGCCGATCGTCCGGGGCCTTCTGGCCTGGTGCGCTATCTGCGGCATCCGGAGGATCTGTCCTGGGCCGCCGGGGTGGTGGCCCGCTACGGCAAGAAGGGGGAGGACGGCAGGCCCGCTCCCGGCCGGGTTGAGTGCCAGGACGAGACCGGGGTAAGGCTGCTTGCCGGGGTGCCGCCGCCCGAGGAGTGGTTGCGCGATTGGTTGCGATAGCCGGGGTTGACTTGAGGGCTGGTTGGGCCTTGCCCGCACGTTTGCACCCCTTGTCAGGAACGTTTATGTGTGATTACAAGACTTGACCCCTAAGGTGACCCCTAAGGGTGGGAGGAGGATGATGGAAGAATATCTGGCTGGCCCGTCGTCTGGAGCGCCGTCCGCGCCGGTGGAGGAGGGGTGGGCTTGGCCGCCGGTCGTGTTGTCGCTCCTGGCGGTGAAGCTGCTGTTGTTTTTGACTGGCCTTTTAAGTGTCATCCTTCTTCCGCCCATGTTCAACTGGGGGTCGGTGATGGCCAACTTTCATTGGCCGCCGGGTCAGGGTTCCTTTTGGTACAATATGCTCAAGACCTGGGATGCCAATCAGTATCTCTACCTGAGCGAGGTCGGTTATCAGCCGGGACAGATGGCCGACGCCATGTATCCTCTCTGGCCCTTGCTCATCCGGGTGGGACGTTTTTTGTTCCGGGACTCGCTGCTTTCCGCCTTCTTGTTGAGCAACCTTTTTTCACTGGCCGCGCTGGCGGTCTATCATCGTCTGGTGAGTAAGAGTCAGGGTCGGCAGGTAGCCGATCTGGCCCTGATCCTCTGCCTGGCCTTCCCCGGGGCGCTATACTACTGCCTCGCCTATTCCGAGTCACTTTTTCTCTTGCTTACCGTCTGTTTCTATGCCGCCCTCCGGGATCGGCGGTATATAACGGCCTCCATGTTGGGTTTGCTGTGTCCGCTCACCAAGGCGATAGGTATATTTGTCAGCCTTCCCCTGGCCTGGTCGATTTGGCATGACTGGCGGGATAAAAAGGTAAACGCTAGCTATTTTCTCCTTGTGTGCAGTCCGATCCTAGGATTTGCGGCCTATTTTTTAATCATGTATTTATCAACCGGAAATTTCTTCGCCGGGTTTGAAGCGCAGGGAAGCTATGTCGCGCA
>JAJYJA010000017.1 GCA_021789795.1 Deltaproteobacteria bacterium
TTTTGCGAGAGCATCATTGCTAATTCCCGGCCTTGAGCTGGATAGTTCGTTGCCGCCTTCTCCCCTAAGGTTTGAGGGGAGGCCGTCCTTCTTGCCGCCGCAGCCGTCGGCGCAGGAGCCACAGGCGTTGCAGCCGGGATGCTTGCCCCTGAGGGAGTTGAAATAACGCCGGCCCACATAGATGGCGGCCAGCAGGACTATCAGCCACACGGCCAGCGTCTGCACAATAACCCCCTATATTTACTGGCAATCAGAGGGTCAGGGAGTGCCGCTGCCGGCGATGGGAGGCCCTGCCGATCAACCAGCCCAGCAGCAAGACCCCGGCCCCGGCCAGGAACCACAAGATGGTCTGCCGCTTGCGCAAGGCCTGATTCTCCGCCGTCAGCCGGACGACCGTCGCCTGGGCCGCCGCTGCCTGGGTCTGCGACCTCTCCTTCTCCGTCTTCAGCGATACCACGTCCTGGGCCTCGCTTTCCAGTTGCTGGTAGCGCTGGTTGCTCGCCGCCAGCGCCGCCCGCAGACCCTGCACCGTCGCCGAATCGCCGTCTTGGGCGACGGCTTGGCCCGTCTTGGTCAGCCCCTCGTTTTCGGCCTTCAACTTCTTGATCGTCTCGTTCAACTCGTTTATAAGCTTGATGTTTTCGCTGGGCGGATTGGGGGAGGTGAACTGCTCCTGCACCCAGCCCTCGACGCCGTCGCTGGTCCGCACCCGGCTGAAGCCGTCTTTCGTCTCCAGCACCTCGAAGGACTGGCCGGTCTGCAGGGTCTTGAGGACCTTGTACTGCGGCCCTGGCCCCTGACGCAGGGAGACGACGATGTTATCGACGATGTAGCGCTGCTCGGCTGGGGCCTTGGCCGGCGCGGTCAGCAGCAAGCCGCAGGCGATGAGGCCGGCGGCGATGATGAGGGTGGTTCTTTTTTCGGACATGAGTCGATTCTCCCGATCTGTTAAAGACGGTTAATCCGCCCTAAGTAGCCGCAACAGCTCGTCCGCCGAGACCTGGCCGCCCACCTCGGTGCCCTTGAGCAGATTTTCGGCCAGCTCCCGCTTGTCGCGGTGCAGGGCCACGATCTTCTCCTCGATGGTGCCCTTGGTGATCAAGCGGTAGATGGTCACCGGCAGCTTCTGGCCGATGCGGTGCGCCCGGTCGGAGGCCTGATCCTCCACCGCCGGGTTCCACCAGGGGTCAAGGTGGATGACGTAGTTGGCGGCGGTCAGGTTGAGTCCCAGCCCCCCGGCCTTCAGGCTGATCAGGAACAGGTCGCCCTGACCGGCCTGGAAGGCCTCTACCCGCAGCTTGCGTTGCCTGGGGGGAGTGGCTCCATCCAGGTATTGATAGCTAAGGCCCCTTTCGTCAAGAAAATTTTTGATGATCGCCAGGTGATCGACGAATTGGCTAAACACCAACACCTTGTGACGGTTGGCCAGAAGCTCGTCGATGGTCTCCGCGAAGACCGCCAGCTTAGCGCTTTCGATCCCGGCGTCCGGCGCCACCAGGTCGGGATGACAGCAGGCGCGGCGCAGGCGCATGATCTCGGCCAAGATGCGGAGCGGACGGTTGCCGTCCCGCTCCCCGCTGGACTCCAGCCTTTGGATGGCCTCCCGGCGCAGGGACTCGTAGAAGACCGCCTCCTCCTCGCTCAAGGTCACTTGCAGGTTGATCTCGGTGCGAGGTGGCAACTCGTCCAAGACCTGGGATTTCAGCCTTCTGAGGATGAAGGGGGCGATCAGTCGTCTCAGGCGGCGCTGACAGTCTAGGTCCTTGTCCCTCTCGATCGGCCCGGCGAAGCGCCGGTTGAATTGGTTGATAGTGCCCAGAAGTCCAGGGTTGATAAACTGAAAGAGGTTCCATAGCTCACCCAGATTGTTCTCCAGCGGGGTGCCGGTGGTGGTGAGCTTGAAGTGGGCCTTGAGGCTCATGGCGGCCCGCGACCGTTTGGTGGCCATGTTCTTGATCGCCTGGGCCTCGTCCAGAACCACCACCCGCCACTGTTTCTGGCTGAACAACTCCTGCTCCTGTTGCAGGAGCCCGTAGCTGGCGATTAAGACATCGAAGCCGGAGAGCCGGCGCAGGGCCTTGGTCCGCTCCGGGCCGCCGAACATCTGGACCTTCAAGGTGGGCGCGAAACGGGCCGCCTCGTCCTGCCAGTTGAAGCAGACCGAGGTCGGGGCCACGATCAGGGCCGGCCCTAGTGGCGCCTGCTCCAGGAGCAGGGCCAGGGTCTGGATGGTCTTGCCCAGGCCCATCTCGTCGGCCAGACAGGCGCCGAAGCCCAGATAGGCCAGCCGGGATAGCCAGCGGAAGCCCTCGGCCTGATAGGGGCGCAACTCGGCCCGCAAGGTGCCGGGGATGGCCGGCGACCGGCGGTCGGCCATCGCGACCCGTTCGCTCAGCTCCTGCCAGGGCCGATCGGCATCCAGCCGCTCGGCGGTCTGGGTTAACTCCCGCACCAGGGGGGCGGCCAGGGGCGAGAACTGGAGCCGCTCCCGGTCCGGCCAGGTCAAGCCGCCCAGTTGTTCGAGCTGCTGGTGCAGGGCCTGGGAGAGGGCCAGGAATTGGCCATCGGACAGGGGGAGGAAGCGGCCCTGGCCCCGTCTGATCAACTCCAAAAGCTCGCCCATGCCGATGGCCGTCTCCTCGTCGATTTGCAGTTGGCCGTCCAGCTCGAACCAGTTGCGGCGCTGCCTGACCTGGAGATAGAGCCGGGGTGCGGACGCCGGCTCGCGCAGCCGGAACAGCTCGCCCTTGGGCCACTCCACCACCACCTGGCCCCGCAGGGCCTGAAGCTCGTGCAGGAGTTGCAGGCAGTCGGGCGCCTCGCTTGCCAGCCACTCCCAGTTGTCCAGTTCCCGTCCCCGCAGGCTGGGACAGGCCTCCACCACCGCCTGGGCCCGTTGCTCCTCGGCCTTCAGATCACGGCACACCTGGGTGGCTTGGCCGGCCAGTCCGGCGATGATCATGGCCGCCCCCTGGCCGGGCCTAAGGTACTGGCCTAGTTCCGCAAACGGCTTAACCAGAAGGGCAAGATGCAGGCCGCCGCTGGCCGGCAGCAAATGGCAGTAGATGGTCTGATCCGCCTCGATGTTCTTGATCCTACCCCCCACCTCCTGGCCGCTGAAGTCGGAATGCACGGTTAGCTGGGCGCTCATCGCCCCGAGCATGGACAACACCTCGTCCCGATGTTCCAGGGGGACGTAGAGGCCGTGCGGGCTTAAGACCTCGGCGATGCGCCGGATGGTCGGGCTGATCTGGCAGACCGCGAGCCTCGATGCCGATTCGAGACGGGCCGCCACCTGCCGATGGGGAGCGGGAAAGGGCAGGAGGCTAATCCGCGCCGACTGGCCGGTCTGCTGGACATACAACTCCGGGGCCCGCTTGACGATCTCGACGGGCAGGTTCTGCGGACGCCCGGCCCAAAAGACGCGGGGGTGGCCGACGGCCGCCAACAGGGCCTGTTCCAGGTCGAAGGCGTAAGTGACGCCATTGACCGTATCCGTCTCCATTCGCAGGGCCAGCGCCAGCCGCCGGTCGTCCTCGCTCAGGAAGGGGAGTTCCTGGTTGGTAAGTTTTTTCAAGGATAGCCGCCGGCCCTTGCGCCACCGCCCATTTTCGCCTAGTTGCTGGACTAGGGGCACGAGGTCGGTCACCAGGCCTTGCGAGTCGGTGTCCAGTAGCCAGATCACTCGTTCCTGACTGGCCGGGGCCCCCTCGGGGGTGGCCAGTTCCTTAAGTTCCTTGATCGCCTTGCGCCACGGTTCCTCGTGGCGGATGGCCCTCAGCAGGGGGATGACGCCGGTCTCGGCCTGGAAACGGTCGCCAAGCTCACGGTAGGAAGGCTCATGGGTGGTCAGAAAGAGCAGCTCGGCGTATTCCTGGGCCAGCCAGCGGTAGCCGTTGGCCTGGGCCAGGGCGAAGTGCCGCTCCAGTTCCGGTTGCAGGCCCGCCTCCAGACGGCCCTCCACCCAGTAGTCGGCCAAGGCCAGGAAGAGGGAATCGAGGCTGGAAAGCGGGTTGGGACGCGGGCCTAAGGTAATCAGCAGGTCGGATTCCGACTCCCGGGCCTTAACCACGGCGGCCAGAATCTGATAGGCAAACTGGTGGATGGCCCCGGCCTGCAAGGCCCGGATGCCAGAAAGGATTCGTCCCAGACGGTCGTAGCCCTGGCCGGTGTTGAGCAGGCAGACCAGGCAGATCAGGCCCTCGAAGCCGGTGAAGAAGGCCTGCTCGTTAAGGTTGAGGGCCCTAAGCTGGGTCAGATCGTCCTCGAAGGCGGCCACCGCCCGTTGGTAATCACCCCGGATGCCGTGCCACCAGCCCTTGAACCCGTAGGTGGCCAGCCGGTCTTGATGCGCGTCTATCAGCCGTTTGGCCGGTTCAAGCTCGCCGCGCAGCAGCCGTCCGGAGATCAACAGGTAGAGAAAGGAGTCGTGCCGCAGGATGGGCGGCGGGCCGCTGGCGGCGGGCGGGCCGTGCTCCAGATAGTCCAGGTGTCCGTCGATGGGGGCAAGCTCGCGGAGGCTGGCTTTCAGGATCTCGTGCAGGGCCAGGAACTGGATATGGTCGGGCAGGGTGGAGAACCACTGCGGGTCGAAGGGCTGGTTGCAGATGTCGATGATGGGATGCGGCCCGCCGCCCAATACCCGTTCGTAACTAATCAAGAATTGATGGAACTTATCCAGGTCAGCGGTGTGGATGGCGATGCGCAGGTTGCGCACCGCCCGGGGGTGAGTAACCTTGTTGGCCAGGATGGCCTCGGTGGGGGCGGGCAGCTCGGCCAGCACCGCCGAGGCCAGGGGTTTGAAACGTCGTCCGGCCACCGCCCGGCGGCTGATGGTCTCGATGAGAGCGCGGTCGCACTCGAGCCGGGAGTTGAGCAGGCCGTCTCTTTGCAGCCGCTCCAGACAGGGCTGGATCTCGCGGGCCAGGTCGGGGCGGTTGACCCCGAAATCGATTCCGCTCCGGTAGAGGCAACGGATTAGGGTGGAGACCTCCACCGGCTCATAGATGATCGAGCACAACTCCAGCACCACCTGGTCGAGGCGAGGCAGTTCCTGGCGGGGCCGAGCGGGTGGGGCTATGGAGTGGGCATTCGGCATGGGCGCCTGGGTTTCCTGGTGGAGGGATGAATTGACAACTATAACCTGAAAGGGCCAGGGCCGAAAACCATAAATATCGCCTTTTCATCGCCTTGCTCAGACCCCGGCCGGCCAAGGCCTGGCAATGATGGCGGCTTGGATTACCGGGCCGACAGGTACTCCCGGTTCATCCGGGCCAGATGCCGGAGGGAGAGGCGTTTGGGACAGGCGGCCTCGCACTCCCGGTGGTTGCCGCAGGCCCCGAAGCCCTCCCGGTCGGCGGCCGAGACCATGGCCAAGACCCGGCGGGCCCGCTCCGGCTGTCCCTGGGGCAGACAGGCCAGTTGGCTGACCTTGCCGCCCACGAAGAGCATGGCCGAGGCGTGGGGGCAACTGGCCACGCAGGCCCCGCAGCCGATGCAGCTTGCCGCCGCCAGGGCCTGATCGGCGTCGGACTGCGGGATGGGGATGACGTTGGCCTCCGGGGCGCCGCCGGTGTCCACCGAGACGTAGCCGCCGGCGGCCATGATCCGGTCCAGGGCGCTGCGATCCACCACCAGATCCTTGATTAAGGGAAAGGCCAGGGCCCGGAAGGGTTCGATGACCACCAACCCGCCGTCGGCAAGATCGCGCAGGTGGAGCTGACAGAGGGTGGTCTCCGACTTGGGGCCGTGGGCCAGGCCGTCCACCATTGCCCCGCAGGCGCCGCAGATGCCTTCCCGGCAGTCGTGGTCGAAGGCGATGGGCTCCTCGCCGTTTAGGGTCAGCCGTTCGTTGACCAGGTCGAGCAGTTCGAGCAGGGAGAGGCTGGTGGCGACCGGGCCGCTTGGGTAGTCGTGAAAGCGGCCCGGTCGGTCGGGGCCGGGTTGACGCCAGACCCGCAGGGTCAGGTGGATGAGCTTCTCCATCAACGGTAGCTCCGTTGTCCAGGGGCGACCAGGGTGAAGGCGAGCGGCTCCCGGTGCAGGCCTGGGGCTTGGCCCTGGCCCCGGTATTCCCAGGCCGCCACGTAGGCGTACTCCTCATCGCGCCGCCGGGGCTCGTGATCCTCGGTGCGGCTCTCCTCCCGCAGATGGCAGCCGCAGGACTCCCGGCGGTGCAGGGCGTCTTGTACTACCAGCTCCCCGCACTCAAGAAAATCCGCCACCCGCCCGGCCAGCTCCAGCGACTGGTTGAGATCGGCGCCCGCGCCCGGCACCATCAGGTTGCCCCAGAATTCCTCCCGCAGCCGGGGGAGCTTGGCCAGGGCGGCGCGCAGCCCCGCCTCGCTCCTGACGATGCCGCAGTGATCCCAAAGCAGGAGGCCCAACTCCCGATGCAGGTCGGCGGCGGTACGCGAGCCCTTGATTTTCAGCAGCCGCCCGAGTCGGGCTTCCACCTCCTCCCGGCTCGACCGGAAGGAGTCGTGGCGGGCGTCGATCGGGTTCGGCCCCGCCTTTGCCAGGTAGGGGCCAAGGGTGTTGGGCAGGATAAAGTAGCCATCCGCCAGGCCCTGCATCAGGGCGCTCGCCCCCAGACGGTTGGCGCCGTGGTCCGAGAAGTTGGCCTCGCCCAGCACGAACAGCCCGGAGAGGTTGCTCATCAGGGAGTAATCCACCCACAGGCCGCCCATGCTGTAGTGGGCCGCCGGATAGATGCGCATCGGCTCGTGCGCCGGGTCGTCGCCGGTCAGCCGCTGGTACATGTCGAGCAGGTTGCCGTACTTGCGGCGGATCGCCGGCAGGCCCTGGGCGCGGATGGCGTCTGCAAGGTCGAGATAGACCGCCCGGCCGCCGTCTATCCCTAGGCCCAGGTCGCACCGTTCCTTGATCTGGCGGGAGGCCACGTCCCTGGGCACCAGGTTGCCGAAGGCGGGATAGCGCTCCTCCAGGAAGTAGTCGCGTTCGTCTTCCGGGATGGCCGCCGCCCGCCGCCGATCGCCCGCCGCCTTGGGCACCCAGACCCGGCCGTCGTTGCGCAGGCTCTCGCTCATCAGGGTGAGTTTCGACTGCTGGCCGCCCTGGGCCGGAAGGCAGGTGGGATGGATCTGGACGAAACAGGGGTTGGCGAACCAGGCCCCCCGGCGGTAGGCCCGCCAGAGGGCGGTGACGTTGCCCGACCGGGCGTTGGTGGACAGGCAGTAGAGGTTGGCGTAGCCGCCGGTGGCCAGCACCACCGCATCCCCGGCGTGGGCCTCGACTTGGCCGCTCAGTAGATGCCTGACCACCAGGCCCCGCACCCGGTTGTCCACCACCACCAGGTCCAGCATCTCCGTCCGGGGGTGGAGGGAGAGCCGCCCGCCCGCCGCCTGGCGCAGCAGCGCCCCGTAGGCGCCCAGGAGCAGTTGCTGGCCTGTCTGGCCCTGGGCGTAGAAGGTGCGGGACACCTGGGCCCCGCCGAAGGAGCGGTTGGCCAGATAGCCTCCGTATTCCCTGGTAAAAGGAATACCCTGGGCCACGCAGTGGTCGATGATGGCGTTGCTGAGCTGGGCCAGGCGATAGACGTTGGCCTCCCGGGCCCGGAAGTCGCCGCCCTTGATGGTGTCGTGGAAGAGCCTGAAGATCGAGTCCCCGTCGTGCTTGTAGTTCTTGGCGGCGTTGATCCCACCCTGGGCCGCGATGCTATGGGCCCGGCGGGGGCTGTCTTGCAGGCAGAAGACCTTGACCCGGTAGCCCTGTTCCGCCAGGGTGGCGGCGGCGGCACTGCCGGCCAGGCCGGTGCCCACCACCAGGATGGTGCGCTTGGCCCGGTTGGCCGGGGAGAGCAGGGGACTGGTCTCCTGAAACCGGGCCCAGATCTCGGGCAGGGGGGCGTTGGGGATGCCGGCGTTGGGTATGGTCATGGCGGTCAGCGCAAGAAGTCCGGCCAAACTAGGGCTAGTAACGGGAGCAGCATGAACACGCCCCCGGCCAGCAGGCTGACGATCACCGCCGCCCGGCGCAGGGGTTGGTCGTAGCGCGGGGCGACAATCCCCAGGGTCTGAAACAGGCTCCAGAGTCCATGACTCAGATGCGAGGTCAGGGCGGCAAGGCTAAGGAGGTAGAAGGTCGCCATCCCTGGCCGGGAGAGGGTGATCCGCACCAGTTCGGCGCTGGGGCCTGCCGGACGGCGAAAGGCCGGGACATGCACCGCCAGGAAGAGCAAGATGACCAACCCGGAGAGGGGCATCAGGCGGGAGGAGAGGCTGGCGGCCCGGATGGCCTTCACTCGGTAGGGTAGGGGCCGGCTTTGCAGGTTGTGCAGGGTAAGCATGGTTCCGGTGACGACATGGGTGGCCGCCAACAGCAGCAGGCACAGCTCCATGGCCGGGAGCAGGGGCCCCAGGCCATGCAGATGGCGGGCGTAGGCCAAAAAGGCGGCCCGGCCCAGGTAGGCGGCGGCGTTACCCAAGAGATGCAGAAGCACGAACAGGGCAAGTCCGGCCCCGCTTGCCGCCATCAGGGCCTGACTGAAGACCGTCGAGGCGAACGGGAGGCGAACGGGCCTTGCCCGGCCTTCCATCTGCCGGCCCTGTCCCGCCTCCGGTTCAGCCATCGGCGGCCCGTTGTCTGATCAGCTCAAACAGCTCGTGGCCCTGATGGTCGCAGACCACGAAGGCCGGGAAGTCGCGCACCTGGATGCGGCGCACCGCCTCCATGCCCAGTTCGGGGAAATCGATGACCTCAACGGATGTGATGTGGTGGGCGGCCAGGGCCGCCGCCGGGCCGCCGATGGTGCCCAGGTAGAAGCCCCCGTGCCGGTGGCAGGATTGGGTCACCCGCAGGGAACGGTTGCCCTTGGCCAGCATGACCAGCGAGCCGCCTTGGGCCTGGAAGGACTCGACGTAGCTGTCCATGCGGCCGGCGGTGGTGGGCCCGAAACTACCCGAGACCAGGCCGGGTGGCGTCTTGGCCGGGCCGGCGTAGTACACCGGATGACGCTTGAGATAATCGGGCAGGGCCTGGCCGGCCTCAACCCTGGCCTGGATGCGGGCGTGGGCCAGGTCACGGGCCACCACCAGGGGGCCGTTGAGGTGCACCAGTGCCCCCACCGGGCAGGCGGCGAGCTGGCGGAGGATCTCGGGCATGGGTCGGTTTAAGTCGATGCACACCGGCGACTTGCCGAGCACCCGCAAGGGGGGCGGACAGACGGGCGGACTGATGGCTAGCGACTCCATCAAGATGCCGTCCGCGGTGATCTTGGCCTTCAGGTTGCGGTGGGCGCTGCAACTCACACCCAGGCCCACCGGGCAGGAGGCGGCGTGCCGGGGCAGGCGGATGACCCGGGCGTCAAGGGCCAGGTGCCGGCCCCCGAACTGGGCCCCCAGCCCGGTCGCCTGGGCCATTTCCAGCAGGCGGTCCTCCCATTCGGGGTCGCGGAAGGCCCGGCCCGCGCGGTCGCCCGAGGTGGGCAGGCCGTCGTAATAGCCGGCGCTGGCCAGTTTCACCGTCTTTAGGGTCTCCTCCGCCGACAGGCCCCCGATCACCAGGGCCAGGTGATAGGGGGGGCAGGCGGCGGTGCCCAGGAGGGGGAGCTTCTCCTCGCAGAAGGCAAGCAGTTTTTTCTCGTTGAGCAGCGACTTGGTCTCCTGAAACAGAAAGGTCTTGTTGGCCGAGCCGCCGCCCTTGGCCATAAACAGGAAGTGATACTCGTCGCCGGGGCAGGCGGCGATTTCGATTGCGGCCGGCAGGTTGCAGCCGGTGTTTACCTCCTCGAACATGGAAAGGGCGGCCATTTGCGAGTAACGCAGATTCTCGTTGGTGTAGGCGTCGAAGATGCCGTGCGAGAGATATTCGGCGTCGTTGGCCCGCGTCCACACCTGCTCACCCTTATGGGCCAGGACGATGGCGGTGCCGGTGTCCTGGCAGAGGGGCAGCACCTGCCGGGCGGCGACGGAGGCGTTTTCGAGCAGGGCGGCGGCCACGTAGCGGTCGTTGTCCGTGGCCGCCGGGTCGTCGAGGATGGCGGCCAACTGCGCCAGATGGCCGGGCCGCAGGAAAAAGGCCAACTGGCGCATGGCCTCTCTAGCCAGCAAGCGCAGGCCCTCGGGTTCGACCATGAGCAGCCGGCGTCCCGCCGCCGTGGATACCGTTACCTGGTCGCGGCTTAGAAGCTGGTAAGGGGTGGCGTCATCCGCCAGTGGGAACCTAAGGTGGGGAGAGAATTCCATCGCTGGCGGCCAGGGGGCGGCTTAAGGTTTACCCGCCACCAGTTCCGCCATGTGGCGGCGGATGGCGGCGTAATCGTCCTCGGACAGCCCGGCGCCCAAGGCCACCGCCCGGGCCCGTTCCGGGGTCAGGAAGTCGCCGGGGCCGTGGGCGTCGGCGTTGACCGCAAGTTTCGCCCCTCCCTTGATCGCCAGCCGCGCCACATGACCGTTGGTCAACGAGTGGCCCTTGCGGCCCGACAACTCCAGGAACACCCCTCTGTCAACGGCGATCCTGACCTCCTCCTCGCTTATGAAACCTGGATGGGCCAGGATGTCCACCCCCGCCTCGAGGGCGGCCCGGTTGGTGCCCGGCGCCACCGGCTCGACCACCGTCTCGCCGTGTCCCACCACCACCATCGCCCCCAGCCGGCGGGCGGCGATGGTCAGCTCGGCGAACATCCCGGGCGGCACGTGAGTGAGTTCGATGCCGGGGATGAGCCGGGCGTGGGAGTGACGGTTCAAATCGGCGGCGACCCTGACCAGGCGGGGCACGATGAAGTCAAGGTTCGAGGAGTCGGCGTGGTCGGTGATGGCCACCGCCTGGTAGCCCAAGACCTCGACCCGGCGCAGATGCTCGGCCGGCACCAGTTCCCCGTCGCTGAACAGGCTGTGGGTGTGTAGATCAATCATGGAAGTTCCCCCCTTAGTGAATGCTGACCGGCCCCGGTGATGCGGACATCGAGCAGATCCCCGACGGCCAGGGCAACGGGCGAGACGAAGTGCACCAGGTGACTGGAGCCCGTCCGGCCCTGCCACTGCCCGGCCTGGCCGCCAGGCGAGGCGCCCTCGACCATCACCCGCTCGGTGCGGCCCAAAAATTCCTGGTTGCGCTCCCACGCCATCCGGTCGATCAGCCCCTGCAGGATGGAGAGCCGTCGGGCCTTTACCTCCTCCGCCACCTTGTCGGCAAAGCCGGCGGCCTTGGCCTGGGGGCGGTCGGAGTACTTGAAGGAGAAGGCCCCGTGGTAACGCACCTCCGTAACCAACTGGCAGGTAAGGTCAAAATCCGCCTCCGTCTCGCCCGGGAAGCCCACGATGAGGTCGGTGGTGATGGCGATGCCGGGCCGGTGGCTCCGCAGTTCGGCAATCAGTTCCAGGTAGCGCTCCCGGGTGTATCTGCGGTTCATTCGGGCCAACACCCGGTTGGAACCGGACTGGACCGGCAGGTGGAAGTGCGGGCAGAGCACCGGCAGTTCGGCGAAGGCCAGGAGCAACTCGTGGGTCAGGTCCTGGGGATTGGAGCTGGTGAAGCGCAGACGCTCAAGTCCGGGCAGCCTCGCCACCGCCCGGAGCAACTCGGCGAAGGTGCGCCTTTCCCCCTCCTTGGCCTTGCGTCCGTAGGAGTTGACGTTCTGCCCCAGGAGAATGAGCTCCTTCACCCCCTGCTCCACGAGTGTCCTGGCCTCGGCCACTACCTGATCTAAGTCGCGGCTGATCTCCCGACCCCGGGTATAGGGCACCACGCAGTAGGTGCAGAAGTTGTCGCAGCCCTGCATGATGGTGATAAAACGCTTATGTGGCGGGCCGCTCCCCGCTTGGGGGGCCAGGGGGGGGATGACGAAGGACGATGACTGATCTACGGCCACCAGCCGCCGGCCCTGGGCGGCCTCGGCGAGCAGGGCCGGCAACTGGTAGATGTTCTGAGGGCCGATCACCAGGCTTACATGGGGCAAGCGGCGGAGCAGGGCCTGCCCCTCCTGCTGGGCCAGACAGCCGACCACCCCGACGATCGGGTTGCGACGGCGTTGGCCTTTTTCGGCCCGCAACTGGCCGAGAAGGGAGATGGCCTTGTGCGCCGCCTTTTCCCGGATACTACAGGTGTTGACCAGCACGATGTCGGCCTCGTTGATGTCCAGACAGGGCCGGGCGCCCTCGGAGAGCAACTGGGCCATGATCTCCGAGTCGCGTTCGTTCATCTGGCAACCGAAGGTCTCGATGTGAAAGGAGGGCCTAGTGCTCATGGGTCGAGGGGGCGAGCAGCTCCATCCCCTCCAGGATGGCGGTCAGGTCGTCATGGAAACTGGGCGGGTAGTGGATTAGCACCCAGCCTCGCTGGGGATCGACGGTGGTCATCAGGGCCATGTTATCATAACCTTCCAGGATGAAACGCAAAAATCCTATCTGTTGCCTGGGCACCCGCAAGGCCAGAGTGGCGAGCGGGGCAGGGGAGGAGACGCTGGCCATCACACCTGCAACTCGGCCCGGCCGGTGGCGGGCAGATCCTGATAGCGGGCCAGCCTGGCGGCGACCACCTGGCTAATGTATTCCTCGGCCTGGGCCCCGGCC
Organism: Deltaproteobacteria bacterium; assembly: GCA_021789795.1. Lineage (GTDB taxonomy): Bacteria > Desulfobacterota > Desulfobulbia > Desulfobulbales > VMSU01 > VMSU01. Next base: position 12,531 of record JAJYJA010000017.1, read on the forward strand.
CGGCCGGTGAACTGACCGGCGTCGCCCACTAGCTCCAACAGTTCGGTCAGAGAAAAGGGCAGCCGCTCGTCGGCGGCCAGGCGGGCGAGCAGGTCGTTGTCCTTGCCCTCCTCCTTGACCGCCCGCCCGGCCGCCACCGAGTGAACCTTGATCACCTCGTGCATCTCCTGACGGCTCTTGCCCCGCTCCACCGCCGCCATCAGGATCTTTTCCGTGGCCATGAAGGGTAGCTCCTGCGAAAGGTGGCGAGCTATTTGTTTCGGATAAACAACCATTCCGTCGGTAATATTAATAAATAATCTTAAAATGGCGTCGGTGAGGAGGAAGGCCTGGGGGAGGTCCATGCGGCGGATGGCCGAGTCGTCCAGGGTGCGCTCGAACCACTGGTTGGCGTAGGTGGCGGCGAAGTCGGCGGGCAGGCCCATGAGTTTGCGGGCCAGGCCGGTCATCCGTTCACAGCGCATGGGATTACGCTTGTAGGCCATGGCCGAGCTGCCCACCTGATGCTTGGCGAAGGGCTCCTCCTGCACCTTGAGGTTGGATAGCAGGCGCAGGTCAACCGCGAACTTGTGGGCCGAGGCCCCGATGCCGGCCAAGGTCTCGGCGGTCTTCAGGTCCAACTTGCGGGTATAGGTTTGACCTGTGACATCAAAAACGTCGTTGAATCCAAGTTTAGCAGCTACTAATTTATCTAGTTGCTTAACTTTTTCGTGGTCGTTTTTGAATAGCTCCATGAAGCTTGCCTGGGTGCCGACCGTGCCCTTGGCCCCCCGGGCCTTGAGCTGGGGCTCCAGGTGTTCGATATAGTCCAGATCCATCAACAAATCTTGGATATACAAGGTGTTGCGTTTGCCGACCGTGGTAGGCTGGGCCGGTTGATAATGGGTGTAGCCCAGGGTGGCGAGATCCTTATGCCTCAGGCAGAACTCGCTCAAGTTGCGTATGACGGCGAGCAGGGAAGACTTGATGAGCCGCCAGGCCTGGCGTTGGATGATCAGATCGGTGTTGCAGCCCACGAACTGCGAGGTGGCGCCCAGGTGGATGATCGGCTCGGCCAAGGGGCACTGCTGGCCGAAGGCATAGACGTGGGCCATGACATCGTGGCGGATCTCCTTTTCCTTCTTAGCCGCCGTCTCGAAGTCGATGTTGTCGAGGTTGGCCCGCATCTCTGCAAGCATGGCGGGGGTGACCAGGTTGAGCCCCAGCTCGTGCTGGGCCTCGGCCAGGGCCAGCCAGCAGCGGCGCCAGGTGGTAAATTTTGTCTGTTCGGAAAAGAGCCGCTGCATCTCCAGGCTGGTGTAGCGGCTGACTAAGGGTTCCTGATATACGTTATGATCCATGGAGATAGTCCTTAAAGAATATCGTGTTGGCCAACGGCCGGGCTCAACTCAAAATCAACCCGCCCGGGTCGGGCAAATTCGTTGTTAATTTAATGTCGCATAATATATATTATGTTTAGTTTTGCATAACTTCGTCAACTCAGTAAGTTATTTCCTGTTTCGTCTGTAAAATGTCATGCAGCACCACCTGGGGTTTGACTTGGCCGTTGAAGTGATTCTCCTTTAGACTAAAGGCCAACGGCAGGGTTAGCTCGCCGTGGCTTGCCTTAGCCTCCAAGGGGCCGAAGCCAAAACCGATCCCCTCGATCCAGCGGCCCGCCAGCTGCATGGAAAAACGCAGATGGTTTCTCTCCTTACCAATAACCTGGACATTTCTCAACCGGCACGGATGGTCGGTGGTGAATACCGGCTCGGGATTGGCCTGACCGAATGGCCTAAGCAGGAGGCAGGCGGACTCGATATCGGCAAAATCGCAGTCGTCGGTAATAACATAATCCACCAACAGGTCTGGATAAAGGGGCCGGCCTTGCGCCTGGGCCCAGACCTCCGCCTGGGCCAGGTTGATGAAGGCGGGCAGGTTCTCCTCCTTGAGAGACAGCCCCGCCGCGCTGCTGTGGCCGCCGAATTCGAGCACCTGGGCCGCGCAGGCCAAAATCACCTCGTGGATGTTGATCCCTGGCACCGAGCGGGCCGAGCCCTTTAATGTGCCCTGACCGGCGAAGGCCAGGCTCGGTTTGCCGTAAAGGTCAACCAGCCGGGAGGAGATGATGCCTAGCAGTCCCAGATGCCAGTCCCGGCCATAGACGATCAGGCAGGGAGACTGGCGGCCCGCCTCTCCCTGGGCCTCCACCAGCTCAATGGCCTCCTTGAGTAGCCGGTCGGACAACTCCCGACGGGTCTGATTTTCGTGTTCAATACGTTCGGCAAGCTGGCGGGCAATCACCCGCTCGTTGGTCGTCAGTAGATCAGAGGCCAGCCGGGCATCGCCCATCCTGCCGGCGGCATTGAGCCGGGGGCCGAGGTGGAAGGCGATGGTGTCGTGATTGGGAGGGCCGCCGCGAGAGCCGTTGGCATTACAGAGATCGAGCAGTTCCGCCAGGCCACGGTTGGCCGAATTCCCCAGCACCTCCAAGCCGGCCTTGGCCAGGATGCGGTTGACGCCCAGGAGTGGCACCATGTCGGAGATGGTGCCTACCGCCACCAGATCAAGGAGTTGCTTGAGGTTGGGCGGCGGCCCGTCCGGCCAGCGGCCCAGGCCGTTCAAGTGGGTGCGCAGGCCCATGGCCAGATAAAAGGCCACCCCTACCCCGGCCAAATCCTTGTCGGAGAAGCCGCACCCCTCCTGCCAGGGATTGATGATGGCGTGGGCCTCGGGTAACCTGGCGGGCGGTTGATGGTGGTCGGTAACGATCACCAGCCAGCCCTTGGCCTTTAGCCGGCTGACCTCGACGTTATCGGAGATCCCGCAGTCGACGCTGATCACCAGCCCCGCCCCGCCGGGACTGGCGGCCTCCACCAGCTCGGCCTTGATCCCGTAACCGTTATGGAAGCGGTTGGGGTGGCAGGGATAACAGTCAATCCCCAGCCCTTCCCGGAAGAATCTCACCAAGACGGCGGTGGCGGTGACCCCATCGGCGTCGTAATCGCCGAAGATCACGATCGGTTTTTTCTCCTGCAGGGCCTGGTGGATAAGCTCCACCGCCTCTGGCATCCCCTTCAGCAGAAAGGGCGAGGGCAAGGACTGGAGGCTGGGATGCAAAAAATCACGCGCCTCTTTCGGCTGCCGCAGGCCGCGCTGCACCAGCAGTCTGGCCAGGGGGTGAGAGATGTTCAGTCGGGCCTTTAATTGCGAGATTTCCCGCTCATCCGCCGGGGCGAGCGACCAGGTCTTGGCCGTGAACGAATTTTGATTCCTGCGTTTCACAAATACGAAAAAACAATTTGATATTTAATATAATTAATAGATGACATGATGTTGAGAGGTGCCATCTGCCATCACACCTTGAAAGAGCGCCGCTTAAAGGGAACCGTTCAATCCCTGGTCGAGAAAGGCGGCGGCTAGTGCCTTGATTTCCGCCTCCTGCCGGGGGTGGAACCAGCAAATTTCGGTCTCCGCCCCGAACCAAGTGAGCTGTCGTTTGGCATAGCGGCGGGTATCGCGGACCAGGGTCTCCCCGGTTTCCCGCCAGTCAAGCTCCCCGGCCAGAAAGGCCAGCATGTGGCGGTATCCCAGGGACTGCATGGGACGCAGCTTGCCTGTATAACCCATTTGCAGAAGATTCTCCACCTCTGTCAGGAGCCCGGCCTTCAGCATCCCTTCCACCCTGGTCTCGATGCGTCGATAAAGATCGTCCCGCTCTCGGCGGAGTCCGATTTTCAGGATCCGCTCCCCTCCCCTTGCCAGTTTTTCCGCCTGATGGGCGGCGAGCAGCCGGGACCAGCTCTGGCCGGTGGCCCTGATGATCTCCAACGCCCTAAGCAACCGGTGGGTGTCGTTGACGTGGATGCGGGCGGCGGATTCCGGGTCCTGGGCCGCCAGTTCCCGATGCAACTCCTCCCTGCCCCGCGCCGCGAGCTCTTCCCGTAGCCCCTGACGCACCGGCGGAGGGATCTCGACCATGGTGAGTAGCCCTTGTTCCCAGGCCTTGAAATACAAGCCCGTGCCACCGGCGAGCAAGGGGATGCGGCCCCGGGCGCGAATCTGGCCGATGGCCGTCTGGCAATCGGCGACGAAGCGGGCGGCGCTGAAATCCTCGTCCGGGCCTACGTAATCGATTAGATGATGCGGCACCCGGCCCCGTTCCACCAAGGAAGGCTTGGCGGTGCCGATGTCCAGGTGCCGGTAAATCTGCATCGAATCCACCCCCACGATCTCGCAGCCCAACTCCTCGGCCAGGGCCAGGGCCAGGTCGGTCTTGCCGACGGCGGTGGGGCCGAGCAGAAAAAGCAAGGGGGGGGCGGGATGTTCTCGTCTTGGCATGGCCGCTGGGCTCTCGTGGGCCTTCCCGGCATCCGGGAGGGGCAAAAAAACGGTGGACGCGTAAACAGTCGTGAAAGTTTCCGCACCTTGGGGTATTATGGCAAACTTGCCGTCGGTTGTCATCGAAGACTTTGGCGATCGGCAGGCGACAGATGCCTACAATCACGAATTTATCAATAGATACCAGGAGAACATAAATGCCAGAGAGAGTTTTCAACTTCAGCCCCGGCCCCGCCACCCTGCCCCCGGAGGTCTTGCGGCAGGCGGCCAAAGACGTCGTCAACTACCACGATACCGGCATCGGCTTAATCGAGATGAGCCACCGCAGCAAGGAGTTCCTCGCCGTAACCGAGGAGGCCGAGCGTCTGCTGCGCGAACTGATGGACATCCCGGACAACTACAAGGTGCTGTTCCTCCAGGGTGGGGCCTCTACCCAATTCGCCATGGTGCCCATGAATTTCCTCTCCCCCGGCAAGACCGCCACCTACTTAAACACCGGCACCTGGGCCAAAAACGCCATCAAGGAGGCGAGGTTGTTCGGCACCGTCGAGGTGCCCTTTGACAGCGAGCCCACCAAGTTCGACCACCTTCCCGACGACCTCGATTTCTCCTCCGCCGACCGCGCCGAATACCTGTACTTCGTCTCCAACAACACCATCTTCGGCACTCAATTTAAGGAGTTCCCCAGAACCAAGACCGTCAAGGTCTGTGACATGAGCTCGGATATCCTCTCCCGACCGGTCACGGTCGCGGACTTCGGCCTGATCTTCGCCGGCGTCCAGAAGAACATGGGGCCCGCGGGTTGCACCGTGGTCATCGTCCGCGACGATCTCCTTGAGCGCACCCCGGCCACCGTACCTACCATGTTCCGCTACAAAACCCACGCCGACAAGGGCTCGATGTTCAACACCCCGCCCTGCTTCGCCATCTACGTCACCGGCCTGGTGCTGAAGTGGCTCAAGGCCCAAGGCGGGGTGGAGGCCATCGCCCAACTGAACCGTAAGAAGGCGGAACTGGTCTATCAGGCCATCGACTCGACCGATTTCTACCGGGGCCATGCCCAACGTCCATACCGCTCCCAGATGAATATCACCTTCAACCTGCCCACCCCGGAGCTGGAGGCCAAGTTCGTCAAGGAGGCCTTGGCCCGCGACCTAAACGGGCTCAAGGGCCACCGTTCGGTGGGCGGCATCCGGGCCTCGATCTACAACGCCTTCCCCCTGGAGGGCGTCGAGCGGCTGGTGGAGTTCATGGCCGATTTCGCCAGACAGAACGGCTAAGGTTGGATTACCAGGGCACCGTGATCCGGCCTCCCAGCGAGGCGGAGAGCATCATCATGCAGGTTACGGTGGGTTGCGCCCACAACCGCTGCACCTTCTGCGGTGCTTACCAGGGGGTGCGATTCCGGCTGAAGGACGAGGCGACGGTCGATGGCGACCTGCGCTACGCCGCCCGGCATTTCCGGCATTTAAACCGCATCTTTCTCGCGGACGGCGATGTCCTGATCCTTGACCAGCACCGTCTGGCGCCGCTGTTGGTCAAGATACGGGAACGGCTCCCCTGGGTGCGCCGGATTAGGCTGTACGGCAGCGGCAGGAGCCTGCGGGCCAAGACCCTGGCCGAGCTTGAGGCGCTTAAGGCCCTGGGGCTGGATCGAATTTACCTGGGCCTGGAGAGCGGCGACGACGCGGTGCTATCCGCCGTGGCCAAGGGCAGCACCGCCGCCCAGATGATCGCCGCTGGCCGCCGGGCGCGTCAGGCGGGCATCTTCCTGTCGGTGACCGTGCTTCTGGGCCTCGCCGGGGTGCGAGGTTCGCAAGGCCATGCCCTGGCCACCGCCGAGGCCTTGAACCAGATGGCCCCCAACCAGATCGCGGCCCTAACCGTCATGCCGGTACCTGGCACCCCCCTGTACCACGACCTGCGGGCGGGGCGTTTTTCCCTGCCGGACTGGAAGGGCATCCTTCGGGAGTTAAAGACCATGCTCCAGCACCTGACCTTGGACAAGACTCAGTTCCAGGCCAACCACGCCTCGAACTTCCTGCCCCTTGACTGCCGTCTGGCCAGGGACAAGGAGGCGGCCCTGGCCCGCATCGACCAGGCCCTGGCCGGGCGCCTCCCCTTGATGCCCGACTATCTGCGTTCCCTGTAAGGATGATGACCCCTGCCATGGTCAATCAGGAGGCGGGTCTGGCCGGAAGCTTCCCGCCGCCGCTTCTCGACCTGAAGGGTTGCCGCCGGGCGGAGGTCGCGGACTTTGTCCGCGCTCTCGGCGAACCTGAGTTCCGGGGCCGGCAGATCTTTTCCTGGCTCTACCGCCCCTTCATGACGGATTTCGCCCAGATGAGCGACTTGTCGCGAGCCTTCCGGGAACGATTGCCTGAGGTGGCGAGAATCAGCCGCCTTGAACTTGCCGCCCAGGAACAGTCCCAGGACGGAACGGTAAAATACGCCTTCCGGCTCGATGACGGCCAGGTCATCGAAAGCGTCCTGATCCCGGATCAGGGCCGGCACACCCTGTGCGTCTCCTCCCAGGTGGGCTGCGCCATGGGTTGCCGGTTCTGCCTCACCGGTGGTCTGGGCTTTATCCGCAACCTTAGGCCGGCGGAGATCGTCAATCAGATCCACTTCGTCCAGGAGGAGCTACACGCAGCCGGCCAGGGGAGGCTGAACAACCTGGTGTTCATGGGCATGGGCGAGCCGCTGGCCAATCTGGACAACCTGTTCGCCAGCCTCGACATCCTGCTCGACCCCCTGGGCCTGAACTTCTCCGACCGCAAGATTACCGTCTCCACCTGCGGACTGACGCCCCGGCTCGCCGAATTTGGCCGGGCTAGCAGCGTCAACCTGGCCATCTCCCTGCACGCCGCCGATGATGAAACCCGTAACCTGCTGATGCCGGTCAATGCCAGCTACCCCTTGGCCGGACTGCTCGCCGCCTGTCGACAGTATCCGCTACCTAAACGGCGGCGAATCATGATGGAGTACCTGCTGATCGCCGGGGTGAACGATTCTCTGGCCGCGGCCCGCAAGCTGGTGAAGATACTGCATGGAATCCCCTGCAAGATCAACCTGTTGCCGTTCAACGAGTCCCCTGCCCTACCCTACCACCGCCCGCCGCCCGCCACTGTCCTGGCCTTTCAACAACTCCTGGCGCGGGCGGGATTCACCGCGGTGGTCCGGGATAGCCGCGGGGCCGACATCTCCGCCGCCTGCGGGCAACTGGCGGGACAAAATCTGCTGGAGGTGGCGGGGGAAACACGTTAGATTGCCCCATCACGACCTCGGGCCACAATTCTTGGTGGCGTCGTAAAAAGACCGATCTACTGCTTTGCGGGGCGGCTTGGCATAGATCGGGCCCTTTTGCTTTAGCCATCGGCCCCCAGCAGGGGCCAATTCTGCGGCACTAAGCTGGATAGTTACGCCATCGGCTACCTTTGGGCGAGATCATCAACCACATTTCTAGACCACCATGAAAAAAAAATCGTTATTCCTTCTCCCCTGTTTCCTCATGTTTCTGGTCAGTTGCGCTGGCCATGACTTAAAAAACGCCGTGCAAAAGGGGGAGAAGAAGCTCTCCGCCTCGCAACTGACCGCTCTGGTCAGCGGCAGCTCGCTGCGCATGAAGGGCTACGGTCAGGAGGCGACGGTGGAATTTGCCCCCGATGGGCACCTCTCGGGAACCAACAACCTCGACGAGAAGGACAAGGGTGAGTGGCGGGTGGCGGGCGATGCGCTCTGCCTGCGCTTTAAGAAGTGGCGGGATGGTGACGTGGTCTGCTACCGGGTGGCACGGAAGGACGACAACGACTACCAGATGTTCAACGAGAAGGGGATGAGGGTCTATACCATGAGCGTGCTTAAGCCGGGCGGCGAGGTGGCCAGCGGCGGCGTAACGAATAGCCCAGAGGCGGCAAGCGGCACTACTGAGGTGCTGAAGACCGTGTCCCCTCCTCCGGCGCCGGCAAGCCACTACGCGGTAGAGGATGAACAGTTCATCATCCGCCAGCACGCCCAAAACTGCCCCGGCTGCAACCTGGCCCATGCCCAGTTGGCGGGCCAGGTGCTTGTCGGCGCCAACCTGGCGGGCGCCAACCTGGCCGAGGCCAACCTGGAAGGTGCCAACCTCCGGCGGGCCAACCTGCGAGGCGCCAACCTCTACCGGGCCAACCTGCGGCACGCCGATCTAGGCGGCGCCGATCTCACCGGCGCCAACCTGACCGAGGCCATTCGCTAACGGCCGACCTGGCCCGTCGTAGCACCTTCCCACCGTGCCCAGTTAAGCTGTAGAGTAGAAAGAACCTGAACAATAAGCCTCACGACCACGGCATAAGGAGCCGTAAGAGTCGTTGGAAATTGCCCAAGTTATTTCTGCACGGCCCCATAGAGATCGAGATCGTCCGTGTCGTGTCCTGGCACGAACGGATGGATATTGAACGTGGCTTTCCGAACCGCAATCCCAGGCATTGCCAAAATTAGGCGGTTGCCCTGACTGGTACCTCGCTCGCCCTCTTTAAGCCCCCTTAAGATGATGGGGGGGGGCACCGGGCGGGCTTGACAATACCGCAGCTCTAAGTTATATGCCGGTAATACCAACTTGGTGCTCGGGGACGAGCATAATAGGGAACCCGGTGAGAATCCGGGACGGGCCCGCCGCTGTAACTGGTGACGAACTCCGCATAAATGCCACTGTTTTTTCGAACGGGAAGGCGCGGAGCAAGGATGATCCAGAAGTCAGAAGACCTGCCAGGATGGATTTGGAGCGGATCGCCGTGGACAAGCGGCCGCACATGATCTTCGTGGATACCATGGGAAATCCCCGGATCGAGTTAATCGGTCCGGGGATTTTTTTTGTGCCCAACGCGGCCTTCCCCCGGACGTAATATCAGGAGGAAGACGATGAAGAAATGGCATGTGACGGTTTTTGCGTTGACTATGGCTATCCCCAGTATGGTTTGGGCTGACGATGGAGCGGTGGCCACGCTGGAGGAGGTTGTGGTCACCGCCACCAAGACGAAAGAGGCAGTGCGGGAGGTGCCCAACGCGGTGGTGGTCAAAGACGCCCTCGACATCGAGGATACCCCTGCCAGGGGCCTTGGCGAGCTGCTGGGCGGGGAACCCGGGCTTGATTGGCGCACTTATGGCAATTATGGCGGCGCTGCCCAAGAGATCGATATTCGCGGCCTAGGGGGCGACGCCACCCAAGTCTTTCTGGACGGCATCAACATCAACTCGCCTTCGCTGGGTACCGCTGACTTGAGCCAATTGCCGCTCAACAGCATCGAGCGGGTGGAGGTAGTCAAGGGGCCGGGGTCACTGCTCTATGGCACCGGCGCCATGGCAGGCACCGTCAATATCCTCACCAAGAGTCCCCGGCGGGACAGGCCCGACTTCAAGGTAACGAGCGGTTTCGGCACCCAGGGTACCCTGGACCTGGCCGCCGAACAGGGGATGTATGTAACCGACGGCTTGGGTTACTACCTCACCGCCTCCCATCAGGAGGGTGACGGTTTCCGCGACAACAGCGGGCTCAACCACAACGACGCCTCCCTTAAGCTGGTCTGCGACAAAGACAAACGGCTGCAGGCCACCCTGTTCGGTGCCTGGATTGATCGGAGTTACGGTTTACCCGGAGTGCAACCGCCTGCCGGAACCAAGGACTCCTTCGTGAACGGAACCCGAATGTACGACGCCGATGCGGCAAGCCTGGTGAACGAAGGTGAAGAGCGAAACCGTTATGCAGTCCTGGACTTGAAGAGCCTGCCGCTCTCGTGGTTGACCCTTTCCCTACGCGGCGATGCCGTGCACATGGAAAGTTACAATTACAATCGCAATAACGGTCCGATGTGGCCCTTGGTTGCAGGTGAGGGGGAGGAGACCTGGGTCACCAACGAGGTGCTGGGCCTGGAAGGCACTGCCGAAATGCGCCTGCCCGGGAAAGTCACTTTGCTGACCGGCAGCCAATACCGCGATTACGGCTACACCAACGAGGTCGGGGGCCTGGATGCCTCCGGGGCAGGGATGGCTGGTACTCAAACCGAGGCACAGCATGGGGTCTTCACCCACGGCACTTATGGCGAGGCACAGTGGCAGGCGAACCGATACCTCAAGCTGCTCAGCGGTTTCAGATACGAGGAGCACTCCATGTTCGGCCACGAGACCTTGCCTCGTTTTGGGGTGGTGCTGACCCCCCTGGAGGATACCACCATCAAACTTGGGCGTGGCAAGGATTTTAAAGCCCCGACCATGAATGACCTCTACTGGCCGGATGATGGCTGGACGCGGGGGAATCCGGACTTGAAGCCGGAAACCGGCTGGCATAACGACATCACCGTGGAACAGTCCTTTCTGGACAAGAAATTGATCGCCCAGGCCTCCTACTTCAAGGTGAATATCGATGACAAAATTAATTGGGCGGAGAACCCGGCCTTTCCCACGGTGGTAGCCGGCGTCAACTACTGGACCCCATCCAATGTTAGCACCTACGAGTCCAGGGGCTGGGAGTTGGGTATCGTGTGTTAATGATCGCCGTAATCGAGCCACCTTGTGATCGCCGTAATCGAGCCACCCCTTAGAGAACGTGATCGCCTTAATGGAGCCAGTTGATGATCGGCCTAATGGAGCCACCCTGCGATCGCCGTA
>JAJYJA010000179.1 GCA_021789795.1 Deltaproteobacteria bacterium
CCGCGCCTGGCATGTCGGCCTTTTAGCTTAGTCGATGGCTACTTTCTTGCTAGCTTATCAACAGTAATCCGTGCGCGGTCTGCTAAAATCCCACAACGAGTTGTTCCTGCTCGTCTTTCGAGCCCTTCAGCCCACGAATGGCTGTCCGGCCAGGTGGCCCTGCCGTCCCCCTCGTTTCTGACTCGCCTTGAGCAACTGGGTTTGTTCCGGCCATAAAAAGGGCCAAGCCCGGCGCGGCGGTGGCGATCGGCCAGAGGGGCGGAGCGCCGGAGCCGGGATTTAAGGTAAGATTTGTCCTCTCCGCCCTTGCGGATTCTCGGGTTTTGGAGCATAATCAGCCAATCTTCCGGGCCTTGTTTCGGGGCCGCCGGCTCACCTGGATGACGTCGCAAAAAGACCGAGATGCAAGCCGCCCCGCGTCTTGTCCGCCGCCCTTTTGCTTAGCCAGCGGCTTCTTTTGCGAGATCATCCACCTTACTTAAAAAAAGGCGTCCAGCCCATGAGCACCGCCAGCGAACGTCGAGGGAATCCCCGGGTCTCCTGTCATCAGGTCTGGTTGCAGATCAAGGTCGGGGAGCCGGAGGCTTCCGCCCCCAGTCAGCAGCTTCCCGTCCGGCAGGTCAAGGTCGTGAATTTAAGCGATTCCGGGATCAGCCTGATCGCCGCCGAACCGTTCGAGTTGGGGCAGACCGTCTTTTTCCTCGATCCCAATCTCCCTGCCCAGGGCACCGTGGTCTGGACCTGCCAGTCCAAGGTGGAGTGCAAGGCCGGCGTCCAGTTCCACCGGTGATGGCATGGCCAGAAGTCCGATCTGCGGCACTGCGGAGTGGTCTTGCTGGGCATGGGCCTCCTTGGGTCGCGACCATCACGGATGGCGAGGCGGGCTTCAGTCTCCTTCCCCCAGCTCGGACTCGGAATGCCCATCCAACACCGAGGTGTCTATCTGATAGCCGAAGCTCCAACTGGCCTTGCGGATGATCCGCCGCATCTCCCGGGGATCGGGGGATTGCCGGAGACGGATCTTGCGTATCCCCTTTTCGGTCTCGATAGTCAGGCAGTAGCTCACCTGGCAGATCTCGATCAGACACCAGAGGCCGAGCCCGGTCATCAGCCAGCAGGCGAGCGGGATCAGGTGGATGCTCACCTCGTCCTCGGCCCCGACGCTTAGGGGGAAGCCTCCGCCGGGGTTGGCGAAGAACGATACCGTCACCCCGATTATCCCCAGACTTAGCATGGTGAATCCCAGAAAGAAATGCAGGAAGGGGTGGGCGGACTTGCTGTCGTAGCTTAAGCTGATCTGGCGGATATGCTCTCGGGGAAAGGTGGCGAGGATCCGCTGGCCGTCGATTTCGCGGACCATGGTGGCGGAGAATTCCACCCGCGAACAGGTGATGGGAGGGAGGGCGTTTCCCATGCGGCGGAACGACGAGTTGGGGTTTGAGGGTGGCGGAAGTGCTGACTTTATGCCAGCCTCCGTGAACATAAAATAGCCTGCCGCCTGGGGTAAGTCAATATCGAAACGCCCTTGTCGGCGGACGGGCTAGGGCGGACGGGGGCGGTGAGCTTCCGTTTTCAAACGACTTTAGGAAGGCGGCGAGATGGTGGGCGACAGCGACGGCGGGGAGTTGTGCGGCATCCAGGAGGAGCTGGATCGGCGGGAAAAGGACATCCTCCACCCCCAGGCCTGCCTGAGCGTGGCCGGGGTGCGCCGCCGTCCGGAGCGGCTCAAGGGCTACCGGCAGAACTTCGCGGTGGACTGCGACCGCATCCTGCACGCCAAGAGCTACACCCGCTACATCGACAAGACTCAGGTCTTCTCGATGGTGGCCAACGACCACATCACCCACCGGGTGTTGCACGTCCAGCTGGTCTCCAAGATCGGCCGCACCATCGGCCGCTTCCTGCGCTTGAACGAGGACTTGATCGAGGCCATCGCCCTGGGCCACGACCTGGGGCATCCGCCCTTCGGCCACCAGGGCGAGACTATCCTCTCCGAACTGTGCCAGGCGCACGGCCTGCCGCCCTTCCTCCATAACCTGCAAAGCGTCCGCTTCCTGGAGCATCTGGAGAAGAAGGGGGCGGGATTGAACCTGACCCTGCAAACCTTGGACGGCATCCTCTGTCACGACGGGGAGGTCAATCTCAACAACCTCTCTCCCGTGCGGGACAAGACCTTTGCCGACCTGGACCGGGAGATCGCCGCCAAGGAGGCCGACCCCCGCCGGCAGCTGGTCCCCATGACCTTCGAGGGCTGCGTGGTGCGCTTGGCCGACACCATCGCCTACATCGGGCGCGACATCGAGGACGCCATCGAGATCGGCATCATCCGCCGCGCCGACCTGCCCCGGGAGTGCGTGGCGGTGCTGGGCGACACCAACGGCACCATCGTCTATACCCTGGTCACCGACCTGATCAGCCACAGCGCCGGGATGGAGGCCGTCGGTTTCAGTCCCGGGATCGGCGGCGCCTTGCTGGCGCTCAAGCGCTTCAACTACCAGGCCATCTACCTGAATCCCCAGGTCAAGCGGGGCCAGACGGAGATTCGGGCCTGTTACCAGGCGATGTTTGACACCTACCTCAAGCACCTGGCCAGCCAGGACGTGAACTCGCGCATCATCCGCGATTTCGCCCACTACCTCGATCCCCAGCGTCTGGCCCAGACCCCGCCCGCCGGGGTGGTGCGCGACTTCATCGCCGGGATGACCGACGACTATTTCCGGGCCCAGGCCGTGCTTTTGGGCTTTCCCATTCCCCCTAAGCAATAAGATTGAGATGAAAATTCGCGCCCAAAAATTTCTCCCCGGCGAGAACTCGCTGATGGTGTTCATCGCCGCCTGCATCGGCCTGGGGGCGGGGTTGGCCAATATCGGCTTTCGGAGCGTCACCGAATTGGTGCGCCGGCTGATCTTCGAGCCCGGTTACGCCTTCGTGAGTCAGGGGGGCTGGCACATTCTCCTTTTGCCGCTCATCCCCATGACCGGCATGGCGCTGCTCATCCCTTTTTCGCTCCTCTTTCCGGGGGAGGTGAACGGCTACGGCTTCACCAACTTCCTGCGCAAGGTCAACCTTCAGGGCGGCTATATCGGTTTTCGGACGATCATCCTGCGCACCATCGCCTGCGCCCTGACCATCGGCACCGGCAACTCGGCGGGGGTCGAAGGCCCCATCGCTCAGGTGGGCGGGGCCCTGGGCTCCCAGGTGGGGCGTTTCTTCCGGGTCTCCAGCGACCGGATGAAGGTCTATATCGCGGCTGGCTGCGCCGGGGGGGTGGCGGCGATGTTCAACGCCCCCATCGCCGGGATGTTCTTCGCCTCGGAGATCGTGCTGCTCGGTACCTACGAGATGGCCTCCTTCTCGGCCCTGGTCATCGCCTCGGCCCTGGCCACCGTCCTTTCCCGGGCCTATTACGGCGCCCATCCCGCCTTTCCCATCACCGATTTCACCCTGGTCAACCCGGCAGCCGAGATCCCGCTCTACATCCTGATGGGGGTGTGGATCGGCATCCTCTCGGTACTGCACATCAAGGTCTTCTATTGGGTGCGCGACTGGTTCGCCAGCCTCGCCTGGCACCCGCAGTTGCAGCCGGTGGCCGGCGGCCTGCTGATCGGGGTCATCGCCATCTTCTTCCCCCAGGTCATGGGCGACGGGTATCAGGTCATCAAGGCGGCGCTTGCCGATCATGTCGGCCTCGGCCTGATGGCGGCCCTGATCTTATTAAAGATCGTCGCCACCGCCGTCACCCTGGGCTCGGGCGGCGCCGGCGGGGTCTTCGCCCCGGCCCTGTTCATCGGCGCCATGGCGGGCGGCTCCTTCGGCTGGCTGGCCCACCATCTCTTCCCCGCCGTAACCGCCACCGCCGGGGCCTATGCCGCGGTGGGCGTCGGCGCCTTCCTGGCCGCCTCGACCCACGCCCCGCTGACCGCCATCTTCCTGCTCTTCGAGATGACCGGGGACTCGAGCATCATCATTCCCATCATGCTCGCCAGTGTCATCGGGGCGGTGGTCTCCGCCCGGCTGAACCACGACTCCATCGATACCGTTGACTTCAGCCGGGAGGGCATCGACATCAGCGAGGGCCGCGAGACCGCCATCATGCGCTCCATCAAGGTGGGACGGGTGATGCGGGAGGATGTGGACTTCATCGGCGAGGAGGCCAAGATCGACCAACTGCTCCACCTGTTCAGCCTGGGGGGCCGCAGTTTTTATTTCCCGGTCATCGACCAGACCGGGGCCATGACCGGCATCGTCTCCCTCCAGGACGTCAGGAACGCCCTGCACGACGAGGCCCGGCGCTGCACCGCCACGGTGGGTGAGGTCTGCGCCCGCCGGGTCGTCTTCCTCACCCCGGACGACACCCTGTACACCGCCCTCAGCCTCTTCGACCAGAAGGGCTTCGAGGAGTTGCCGGTGGTGGAGTCCAAAGAGCACCTGTGGGTGGTGGGGATGCTGAAACGCCGGGACGCGATCAACGCCTACAACGCCGAGGTGGTGAAACGCGGGATCAGCGCCCGGAGTTGCCCGGTGGCCTTAGGAGCCGTCGCCAAATAACTCCCACAAATTGCCCACCCTCCGTTACGGCTCCTTATGCCGTTTTTGCTGTGAGAAATGCAGAAGTTGTTTTGTGATAACGGCTTGGGTTAAGCCCTGGGGGTATTTTTTTTGCCGGTCCGTCCGCGAGTTGTGCTAAACTAGGGCAATCATCCCCCGTCCGACCTGCCGAGGAGACGGGAGGTT
>JAJYJA010000180.1 GCA_021789795.1 Deltaproteobacteria bacterium
ACAAGGCGCGGGGTGTGTTTGGCGAGTGAGGCCATACAGATGGTATGCCGAACGAGCCAAACCGCCACGCAACGCAGTAGATCGGTCTTTTTGCGACGCCATCACAGTTAGTTATCGATTAACGCCTGCTCCGCCACTGGCAGACCCAGCACAGGTGCGGGGCGGCCAGATTCGAGTCCAGATGGCCGCGACTTAAGGAAATCAACTCGAAACTCGGCTCCACCGCCGTCAGCACCTGGCTCGCGGAGAGCTGGGGCGGGCCCTTGCCGCCCTCCTCCCGCTTCTGATCGAGGTTCCCCACCAAGGACAACCACTGCCCGCCGGGGGCCAGGATCTCCGCCACCCGGGCCGCGAAGCGGCGGCGGTCGGCCTCGGCCTCGATGGTGTGGAAGCAACCCCGGTCAAAGGCCAGGGCAAAGGGCGCCCCCGTGGGCAGGGATTGCAGGAAATCTACCTGGAGGAAGGCGCAGCCCGCCCCCACCAGACGCGCCTTCTCCCTCGCCCTGGCGATCGCCAGCTCCGAGAGGTCGCAGCCGGTGACCCTAAAGCCCTGAGCGGCCAGCCAGATGCTGTTGTTGCCGGTGCCGCAGCCCAGGTCGATGGCCGGCCCCGGCGGCAGCCCCGTCCTGGTTACGAAATCGACCAGGTTATGGTCGGGCCGGTTGATCTCCCAGGGGGTATCGTTATCCTGGTAGTGTTCCTCGAAGGATTTTTCCCTTGGCATAATGCGTTGCTCCTCCTCTCCGCCCCCTAGGCGACGGCGGCAAGTTTGATCTCAAAGGTAAGGTTGCGGCCCGCGAGCGGATGGTTGCCGTCGATGGTGACCTGAGCGCCCTCGATCTTCTCGATCCGGCCCGCGATGCTGCCCCCGCCAGGCCGGACGAAATCCACCTCCGCCCCCGGCTTGATCTCGATTCCCGCCGGCAGCTCCCCGGCCTCCAACGTCCAGACAAGACCGGGGTCTTTGGGGCCGTAGGCCTCGGCGGGCTTGAAGACCACGGTCTTGGTCTGGCCCAGGTCCATGCCCACCAGGGCGTTGTCGAAGCCCTTGATCGTCTTGCCCTTGCCGACCACGAACTCCAGCGGCGGCTTGCCGATGTTCGACTCCACCACCGTGCCGTCCTTGAGCTTGCAGGTGTAATAGACCTTGACCTTGCTTCCCTTCTTGACGTGGGCCATCGACTTGATTCTCCTAAAAAAATCCCCCTGGCCGGGATTCCGGTCCTCCGCCTCAGTGCACCGAGCAGGAGATGCAGGGGTCGTAGGCCCGCACCAGCATCTCGGCCAGCCGCTCGATCTCCCGGTCGCCCAGGCCCTGGCGGGCCGATTGCCGGGCCAGGGCGGTCAGGTCGTGCTGGATGTTGGCGTGATTCTGGCTGGTGGGGATGACGCAGTCGCAGCTAACGATCCGTCCCACCTCATCGAACTCGTAGCCGTGATAGAGGATGCCCCGCGGCACCTCCACCGCCCCCACCCCGCGCCCGGCCCGGGGCGTCACCTCAAGCCGGGGCGGCTCCCAGGCCGAACCCAAGAGTTCGTCGAGCAGCCGGATGGCGTCACCGGTGACGTGCAGGCACTCGACGAGCTGGGCGATGTTGTTCAGGTAGGGGTTATGGCACACCGGGGCGAGCCCGAACTCGCGCGCCAGCTCCTGGGCCTCGGGACGCAGGAGGCGGAAGTTGTTGTTGACCCTGGCCAGGGCCCCGACCGCGAAGGAATCGCGGGACAATTTACTCCACTTGGAGGTGGACTGCAATACCAGGTACTCGTTGGTCATCAGCCGGTAGTCCGTCTCGGGCCGGGTCACCCCGTCGCTGGAGATGAGCGACCCGCCGATGAAGGGGTACTCGCCCTCGCCCTTGAGGGAGACGAACTCGGTCTCCCGGACGAAGTCCGGCAGGCAAAACCCCTTAAAGATCGCCGCCGCCTGCCTTAGCCCCTCCGCCGCCTCCAGCAGCCGGGGGCGAAAATCAGCTAACCGCCGACGATCCGGGAGCATGGTGAAGCCGCCCACCACCGTCCGGGTGGGGTGCATCCGCCGTCCGCCCACCTCGTCGCACAGGTCGTTGGCCAGGCCCTTGAGCCCGGCGGCTAAAGCCACCACCTCGGGCCGGGAGCGGATGAGCGGCAGGACGCTCGCCTCCCCCAGAAAATCGGGGGCAGCGAGAAAGAAAAGGTGCAGGACGTGGCTTTGCAGGGTCTCCATGTGTTTGAGGAGCAGCCTAAGCCGGGCGGTCTGGCGGCTGGGGATGATGCCGAAGGCGTTTTCCACCCCCCGGATGCTGGCCAAGGTGTGACCGATGGAGCAGATGCCGCAGATCCGGCCGCAGATCCAGGGGGCATTGTCCCAGCGCTTACCCACCAGCATGGCCTCGAAGAAACGCGGCGTCTCCACCACCTCCCAGAGCGCCTCCTTGAGCTCGCCGTCCTCGATCCGGATACGGATGTTGCCGTGGCCCTCGACCCGGGTGAGATGCCGCACCGAGATGTCGCAATCGACCTTCATCGATGTCCTCCCGCCGCCCTAAGCGCCGCCACCTGACTGGCGAAACCGCCAAAGCACTCCAGGCGGTCGATGACCGTCTCTCTCGAAAACCCGCGCTCGTCCATGATGGCGAGCATCTGGGCCAGGTTGGCCTCGGTCGCCGGCCCCCGGCAGCCCCAGCAGCCGGCCCGGCTGTTCGGGCACCAGGCATCGCATCCGGCCCTGGTCACCGGCCCCAGGCAGGGCTCGCCCAGCTCGAACAGGCAGAGGTTGCCGTTGGCCTTGCACTCCATGCACACCGGGTAATCGGGATAGACGATTTCCTTGCCGATCACCAGGTCGGTGACGATCCGCTCCACCTCCTCCTTCTTGATCGGGCAGCCGTAGATCTTAAGATCCACGGCCACGAAATCCGCCAGGGGCCGGGCCGGGGCGGTCTCGATGGGGTGCTCGCCGTAAACCTCCCGCTTGACCCAATCCAGGGGAAAGCGGTTCTTCAACTGATTCACCCCCCCGAAGCAGGCGCAGGAGCCCAGGGCCACCAGCAACCTCGCCTGGGCGCGGATGAGCTTAAGCCGCTCCACCTCGTCGGGCCGGGTGACACTGCCCTCGACCAGGGCGATCTCGTAGTCGTCGCCGCCCCCGCTCATCGCCTCCCGGAAACGCACGATCTCGATCAGATCCAAAAAGGCGAGCAGGCTCGACTCGTTGTTTAATATCTGCAACTGGCAGCCCTCACAGGAGGACAGCTCGAAGAAGGCGACCTTGGGCCGCTCAACCGGCACTCCCAGATAATTTTTGGGAGTCAAAGACGAGTCTGGCATCAGATGGCCTCCTTAAGGTTCATCACCGTCCAGTAGTCGAAGACCGGGCCGGAAAGGCAGGTGTAGGTCGAGCCGACGTTGCAGCGGCAGCACTTGCCCATCCCGCAGTGCATCCGCCGTTCAAGGGAGACGAACATCTTCTGCATGGGCACCTCCTCCTGGGTCAGGAGGGCGCAGACCGACTTGAACATCACCGGCGGGCCGCAGACCACGGCGTGGGTGCGGGAGGCGAAATCACCGCCCCGCCGGGCGGCGAACAGCTCGGCCAGGATGCCCGTCACCAGTCCCACCCGGCCATCCCAGGAGGGGTCGCCGGCGGCGCTGTCGACGGTGAGGTGGAGGCGGATATCGTCGGCCTGCCACATCTCGTACTGGTATTTGAAGAGGAGCTGGGAGGGTTCCTTGGCGCCGTAGAGGATATCGACCTCCTCGAAGTGACTGCGGTTCTCCTGCACGTGGGCGATCACCGACCGCAGGGGGGCGAGCCCCAGGCCGCCGGCGATCAACAACAAATTCTGACCGGCCATGCTCGCCATCGGGAAACTGGTGCCAAAGGGGCCGCGCAGGCCGACATGCAGGCCGCGCCTGACCTGGGAGAGGAAGTTGGTCAAGCTGCCCGCCCGGCGGATGCACAGCTCCACGTCCCCCTTGCGGGAGGGCGAGGAGGAGATGGAAAACGGCGCCTCGCCGATGCCGGGCAGCTCCAGCATCAAGAACTGACCGGGCTCGAAGGTGAAGCGCTCGCGCTCCCCAGGATCGACCACCTGGAGGCGGTAAAGGTTCTCCTGTTCGGTCAGGCGGTGAATACTGGTGATCTCGGCCTGGCAGGTATGCTCGAAGGCGGCCAGATCGGTGCGGCGTCGGTGTCCGCCCGCCTGGGGCGAAGACAGGACTAGACGGCCGGCCATCAGCTCTCACCTCCCCGGACGCTGGCGATCACCTCGGGCACGGTGATCCTGGCCAGGCACGACTCGCCGCAGCGTCCGCAGCCCACGCACAGCGGCTCCTCGTAGGCCTCCACGAATCCCCGGTGCTTGTGGTAGTAGCGGTATTTAAGCCGGGCGTGGCTGGTGGGGCGGAAGTTGTGGCCGCCGGCCACCGCCGCGAAATCGACGAGGTTGCAGGAGTAGAGGGTCTTGATCTTGCGGGCGGATTGCAGGTCGAGCCCCGCCTGCTCGCCCACCGTGTAGCAGTAGCAGGTGGGGCAGACGTTGGCGCAGGTGCCGCAGGACAGACAGCGCGCCCCCCACTGCTGCCAAACCTCGGACTGAAACTCCAGGTCGAGGATCTTGGTCAGGTCGGTGGTGTCCACCTGGGTGGTGAAACGGGTGTTTTTTTCAGCCACCCGCCGCCGGTAACGGCGATGGTCGTCCTCCTCCGGGTCACGGGCCGCTATCTTCCGCACC
>JAJYJA010000181.1 GCA_021789795.1 Deltaproteobacteria bacterium
CCGCCTGCTCCAGGGTGATCTTCTCGTCGAGATAGGGCTTGACGGCGGTGTCGTTCATCTGCTTGAACACCGGGGTCATGATGAACAGGGTGAGAAAGAGCGCAAGCCCGATTAAGGTCTGATTGGGGGGGGTGGTCTGGGTGCCCAGGGCCTTCTTGAGGAAGGAGAGGGCCACCACCAGCCGGGTGAAACAGGTCATCATCATCAGCAGGGCCGGGGCGATGGAGAGGATGGTGAACACCATGAGGATCTCGATCAGCACCGAGACCTGCTTGGGGTTGGTGGTCTCGCCCAGCCCGATCTGCATGGTCGGCAGTTGCAGGCCCTGGGCCAGGGAGGGCAGACCCAGGGCCAGGACGGCGGCCAGCGCCACCACTGACAGGCCTCGCCGGGCCATCACGAACGCCCCTCCGGCTCCGGCTCCGCGCCGGACGCCGCCAGCCGGCGGTTAAGCAGGGCGGCGAAGGGGGAGGCCTTCTCCCGCCGGTTCCGGGCCAGGCTGGCCTTCTCCTCCGCCCCCAACTCGGCCAACAGGGTGATGGCGTTATCGGTGATCCCCACCGCCAGGCAGCGGCCCGCCACCTCGACCACCGCGATGTACTTCTTGGGGGCGACGAGCCGGGTCTCCAGCACCGAGATCGCCCCGCGCCCGGCGGCCCCGCCGCTGGCCAGGCCGGTGCGCTTGATCAGGTAGAGGACCAGCAGCATCAGGCCCACCACCACCAGCAGGGCGCCGAAGACCTTGACCGTGGCCACGGCCAGGGAGGTCGTATTCGCCAGGGACAGGTTCATCCTATGTTCTTGACCCGCTCGGCCTGGCTGATGATCTCGGTGATCCGCACCCCGAAGCGGTCGTTGACCACAATCACCTCGCCCTTGCCGAGCAGCTTGTTGTTGACGAAGATCTCCACCGTCTCGCCGGCGTTCTTGGACAGTTCCACCACCGAACCCTGGGTGAGTTGCAGCATGTCGTTGATGATCATCTTGGTGCGGCCCAGCTCGACCGTCACCTCCAGCGGGATGTCCAGGAGGAAGTCCAGGGTGCGGCTGCCCTCCTCGTCGGTGGCTCCGGCCCCCAGCTCGGTGAAGTTGGCCGACTTGCCGTTCTGCTCGGTCATCGCCTCGGCCCAGTCGCTGCCGGCGGGTTCATTGGGGTCGTTGGTCATGGTCGTCGTTCTCCTGATCGATGCGCCGCTGGCACCCGCCAGGACGCGTTAAGCGCTACTCCCGTTCCCGGTCGAACACCTTGCGTTTAATGAGAAAGGCCTTGCTGCCCCGGCGGATGCCCGGGGTGCCCATGTACTTGCGCACCCCGGCCAGGTAGCCGGGCAGGAGGTCGTCCTTGCGGCGGTCGAGCTGGATGATGTCGCCCTTCTGCAGCTCGATGATGTCGCCCGCCGGGATCATGGCCCGGCCCAGCTCGATCTTGAGCTCGATGGGCACGTTCTTGATGCTCTCCTGGAGGTTCTTGGCCAGCAGGATGTCCTCCTCGCTCAACTCGCGCTGGAAGGCGGTGGTCAGCTTGTTCTTCACCGACTCCAGGTTGGACAGGGGGATGCAGGAGGTGATACTGCCCACCGAGCGGTCCATGTCCACCTCGTAGCGGTTGATCAGCACCACGTCGTCCGGCTCGCAGATCTTGGCGAACTGGGGGTTGATCTCGCTGCGCACGAACTGCACCTGGATGGGATGCAGGAAGTACCAGGATTTTTCCAGGTCGGAGAGCAGAATATTGATGACCCGCTGGATCAGGCGCTGCTCGATGGAGGTGAAGTCGCGGCCCTCGATGCGGACGTTCCTGGCCCCGGAGCCGCCGAGGAAGGTCTCGACCAGGGCGAAGACCAGCTTGGGCTCCAGCACGAACAGGGCGTTGCCCCGGAAGGGCTCCATCTTGAAGATCTGTAGGCTGCTGGGCACCGGCAGGGTGCGGACAAAGGCCCCGAACCGCTCCAGCTCCATGGGCACGGCGGTGATGTCGATGATCCGGCGCAGGCTGTTGGCCAGCGAGTTGCGCATCGCCCGGAGAAAGGCGTCGTTGATGACGTCCATCGCCGGCATCTTGAGCTGGGAGATGCCCTGCTGGCGGCTGAAATCGTAGGTGGAATGGGAGACCGCCGCCTCGGCGACCGTCTCCGGCTCCTCGATCTCTCCCCCGGAGATGCCCTTGAGTAGGGCATCGACCTCGTCCTGGCTCAGTATCTGTTCCATGCCGCTCTCTGGATTGGCCCTTATTAATGGGGTTACTGAATCACGAAGTCGGTGAAGTAGATCTCCTTGACCCGGTAAGGCCGGAGAATGAGGTTGAAGCGCTCCAGGAGCTCGTCGCGCAGCCTGATCTTGCCCTCCGGGGTCATAACGTCGTCAAAGGAGAGGCTGGTCAGGATCATGATCACCATGTCGCGCATCTTGGGCACCTCCTTGTCCACCTTGTCCTTGGTGGCGGGCGGCACCAGCTCCAGGCTGATCTGCACCTTGAGGTAGCGCTTGCCCTTGGGGTCGGCCAGGTTGACCACAAAGGGTTCCAGGGGGAAGATCTCGCCTTCCTTCTCCGGGGGCTCCTTCTTCACCTGATCCTCGACGCTGACCGCCGGCTTGGGGGCCAGAAACTTCTTGTAGGCAAAAAAACCGCCCCCGCCGGCCACCGCCAGCACCAGCACCCCGACCACGGCCAGCATCAGCCCCTTCTTCTTGGGTTTGTCTCCCGTCCCCTTGTTCTCTTCCGCTGCCATGTCCTTCGTCTCCGGTTGGAATTACCGCCTGGGGGGGCCACAGATAACTATTGGTTGTTATTAAACAAATATGCTCGCAGCCTTTTTATTAGCAAATTTAATGCCCAAGACCTCCCAAAGGCCGCCTGGCCAGCAAACAGCGGGGCCTAGGGCCTAGTACCGTCTCCCCGGCCCTAGGCTATCTTGATCAAATAATTGGCGGAATGTCAAAAAAAACAGCGCCTAATCGGTTCGGCTCTTGAAAAAAGATTCCGAAACGGTATGTTGATTAGCCGACTTCAGGGGGGATCAGCCCGCCCGAAGCGGCGGAGAGAAAAACCGTGGCGGATGGCGGACGGCCCAACATGCCTAAATCTTGGCCGCCGACCAGCCGCCGGCGGTGAGAGGCCGGGAGAACCCGGTCAAGGGTGGAGGAAGTATGTTTGATTTGCGGGGAAAGGTGGCCTTGGTTACCGGCAGCTCCCGGGGCATTGGCCGGGCGATCGCCATCCGGCTGGCCGAGCAGGGCGTCGATCAGGTGGTGAACTATATCCGGCACCGGGCCGACGCCGAGGAAACGGCCCAGCTGATCGAATCCAAGGGGGCGCGCTGCGTGGTGGTCAAGGCCAACGTGGCCGACGATGGGCACGTGCGGGCCATGCTGGAGACGATCAAGGCGGAGTACGGACGGGTAGATTTTTTGGTCAGCAACGCCGCCTCCGGGGTGCTCAAGCCGCTGATGGAGCTGGACGCCCGGCACTGGAACTGGGCCATGGACATCAACGCCCGGGCCCTTCTGACCCTGGCCCAGCAGGCGGTGCCCCTGATGGATGCCGGGGCCCGGATCATGGCGGTGTCGAGCCTGGGATCGGTGCGGGCGGTGGAAAATTACACCGCGGTGGGCGCCTCCAAGGCCGCCCTGGAGTCCCTGGTGCGGCACATGGCGGTGGAGCTCGGCCCCAAGGGGATCAACGTCAACACCATCAGCGCCGGGGCGGTGGACACCGAGGCGCTCAAGAAATTCCCCAACCGGCAGACCATTCTCGACATGGCCCTGGCCCGCACCCCCCTGGGCCGCCTCACCACCCCGGAGGACGTGGCCGACGTCTGTCTCTTTTTGTGCAGCGACCTGGCCAAGATGATCAGCGGCCAGACCATCGTGGTGGACGGCGGCTACGCCATCCGGGCCTAGCCATGCCGGACCGTCCCGGCCCCTGTTGCTTTAAGACCGTCGCCCCCCTGATCCTGGCCTCGGCCTCGCCTAGGCGGCGGGTGATGCTGGCCAAACTCGGCCTCGACTTCACCATCGACGCCGCCCAGGCCGACGAGCGGGTGAGGACAGGGGAGAGGGCGGCGGATTTCGTGCTCCGGGTAGCGCGGGACAAGGCGGCCATCGTGGCGGGCCGCCATCCGGGGGCCTGGACGCTGGCCGCCGACACGGCGGTGGTGCTCCAGGGGGAAATTCTAGGCAAGCCCGCCCATCCCCCGGAGGCGCGGCGGATGCTCTCCCGGCTCGCCGGACGGACGCATGAGGTGTGGACCGGTTTCTGCCTGACCAGCCCCCGGAGGCCGGAGCAGACCCACTCCCAGGCGGTCAGAACCGAGGTGCGTTTCTCCCCCCTGACCCCGGCGGTGATCGACGCCTACGTCCGCACCGGCGACCCCCTGGACAAGGCCGGGGCCTACGGCATCCAGTCCCTGGCCGGCTTCATGGTAGAAGAGATCTCCGGCTCCTACAGCAACGTGGTCGGCCTGCCCTTAAGCGAGGTCATCGCCCGGCTGCTGGCCCTAGACCTGATCGTCCCCGTCGCCCCTGACCCCTCCTAAACCAACCCTCCCCGACCGCGCCGCAGGAGATTCGGACTTGTGCGACGCCATCAAACCTCAGCCGAACCCTTGACCAGCCGCACCAGATC
>JAJYJA010000182.1 GCA_021789795.1 Deltaproteobacteria bacterium
GGGCATTGGGGGGCCATTGGTTGTCAAGCGGCCATCAAGGTCGCGTTTCTCTAGGCGCACGGGCGTTTCGGCGGTGGAATCGCGGCCCGAGGAGGCGGGGCGAGGCGCCCAAGCGCCCGGCTCTCCTCTACGATTCCGTCAAAGTCATAGTTGCAAGCCGAGGAACCGCAAGACGTTGCTACCCATACGAGCGCAGAAAAGCCAGCGTTGTCTGCTCGTCCCCTGGCTACTTGACAGCGAATGCCTTTGGCGGAGCCCTGCCGTGCCCGCTGTCCGTCTTGACTTTTGTCCTTGGCTAAGCTAATTATTATTGTTTTTTAGGCGGGCAAATCGGTTACGGATGGGAGACTGAAGAACTTGCATATCACAGCCATTAAGGGATTTAAGGACATCCTGCCTGACGAGACCGCCGTCTGGCGGCGGGTGGAGACCGTGGCCCGGGAGGTCGTTGGCCGGTTTGGCTTCCAGGAGATCAGGGTGCCGATTATGGAGAAGACGGCGCTGTTTGCCCGCTCCATCGGCGAGACGACTGACATCGTTGAGAAGGAGATGTACACCTTCGCCGACCGTAACGGCGAGTCGCTTACCCTGCGTCCCGAGGGCACCGCCTCGGTGCTCAGGGCCTTTGTCGAACATGCCTTGCACAGCCAGCAGCCGGTCTGCAAGCTTTTTACCCTCGGCCCCATGTTCCGGCACGAGCGGCCTCAGAAGGGGAGGCTAAGGCAGTTTCATCAGTTGAGCGTCGAGGCCTTAGGTGCCGACCAGCCGGAGCTGGACGCCGAATTGATGGCGATGGCGGCCATGGTTTTGGATGAGCTTGGGCTGCGGGCCAGCCTGGAGATCAACTCCCTGGGCTGTCCCCGCTGTCGGCCCGCCTTTAATCGGGCGCTATTGGCCTTCCTGGAGAACAAGCGGGAGGCCCTGTGCGATGATTGCCAGCGTCGGCGGTTGAAGAATCCCCTGCGGGTGCTGGATTGCAAGGGCAGCGCCTGCCAGGCCCATTATCGGCAGGCCCCCTCCATACTGGATCATCTGTGCCCGGATTGCGCCCGGCATTTCGAGCGGGTGCGGGATTGCCTCGCCGCCATGGCCATTCCCTTTAAGGTTAACCACTTTATGGTGCGCGGGCTTGATTATTACACCCGCACCACCTTTGAGTTGTTGACCGACACCTTGGGCGCCCAGGGGGCGGTGGGGGCGGGCGGGCGTTACGATGGCTTAATCAAGCAGTTGGGCGGCCCTGAGTTGCCGGGGATCGGTTTTGCCCTGGGCCTGGAACGGCTGGTGCTGATGCTCGGAGAGCGGGAGGCGGAACCGGCCCCGTCGCTCTCCGGGCTGTTTGTCGCCGCCTTGGGCGAACAGGCCAGGGGGGTGGGGATCGGTTTGGCTCACCGCCTGCGTGGCCAGGGGGTTAAGGTGACGACGGACTACGCCGGTGCCAGCCTGAAGAGTCAGATGAAGCAGGCGGGTCGTCAGGGTTGCCGCTACGTCTTGATCCTGGGCGACGAGGAGTTGGCCAAGGGGGAAGGGTTGTTACGGGACATGGCCAGCCGCGAGCAGGAGTCCTTCCCCCTGTCGGCGGAGCTCGCGGTACTGGCTCGCCGGGTGCGGACGGCAGGTGAGTGAGTCGCTGGCGGTTGGTTGCCATTAAATTAAATTGATTAAGGAGTGGTTAGATGGAATCCATGGGGGGGTTGAAACGCACGCATCACTGTAACGCCTTGGGGGCCAGCCATGCCGGTCAGGAGGTGACCCTCATGGGCTGGGTGCTGCGCCGCCGGGATCACGGCGGGGTTATCTTCATCGACCTGCGCGACCGCTGGGGGGTAACCCAGGTGGTTTTCAACCCCGAGCACAATCCGGCGACCCACGCCAAGGCCCACGACCTGCGGAGCGAATGGGTGCTGGCGGTGCGGGGCACGGTGTCGCTTCGGCCCGCAGGCATGGCCAACGACAACCTGCGCACCGGCGCCATCGAGGTGATGGTAAGCGATCTGCGCATCCTTAACACCTCGCCTACCCCGCCCTTTCCCCTGGACGAGGAGTCCGAGGTCTCGGAGAACCTGCGCCTCAAGTATCGCTACCTCGACCTGCGTCGGCCCTCGATCAGCCGCAATCTGGTCATGCGTCATCTGGCCAGCCAGGCGGTGCGCTCGTATCTGAACGAGCATGACTTCTTGGAGATCGAGACCCCGGTGCTGACCAAGTCCACCCCGGAGGGCGCCCGCGACTATCTGGTGCCTAGCCGGGTGAATACCGGTAAATTCTATGCCTTGCCTCAGTCGCCGCAGATATTTAAGCAACTGTTGATGGTGGCGGGCATGGATCGTTACTATCAGATCGTCAAGTGTTTTCGGGACGAAGACCTGCGGGCCGACCGCCAGCCGGAGTTTACCCAGATCGATCTGGAGCTGTCCTTCGTGGATGAGGAGGACATCTACCGGCTGGGCGAGGGGCTTGTCAGCCGGCTGTTTCGGGAGACCCTGGGGGTTGAGGTGCCGACCCCCTTGGCGCGGATGACCTACGCCGAGGCCATGTCGCGTTTTGGTAACGACAAGCCCGACACCCGTTTCGGCCTGGAGCTGGTCAATCTGACCGAGATCGTCCGGGGCTGCGGGTTTACGGTCTTCGCCTCGGTGGTCAAGGGCGGCGGGCTGGTGAAGGCCATTAACGCCAAGGGCTGCTCGGAGTTGTCCCGCAAGAATATCGACGACCTGACGGAATACGTGGCCCAGTTCGGGGCCAAGGGCCTGGCCTGGGTCAAGGTCAAGGCCGATGGCGAGTGGCAGTCGCCGATCGCCAAGTTCTTCACCGGCGAGGAGCGCGAGGGCATGGCTCGGGCCATGAATGCCGAGCCCGGAGACCTCCTCTTCTTCGTGGCCGACACCCCGGTGGTGGTGCATCAGGCGCTTTCCGAGCTGCGCCTGCAACTGGGCCGGACGCTGAATTTGCTCGACCCCCAGGCCTTCAATTTCCTTTGGATCACGGATTTCCCGCTCTTGGAGTATAATGCCGACGAGCGGCGTTACACCGCCGTCCATCACCCCTTCACCGCCCCCAACGAGGACGACCTGGACAAGCTGGAGTCGGCGCCTGGCGAGGTGCGTAGCCGGGCCTATGACTTGGTGCTGAATGGCACCGAGATCGGCGGCGGCAGCCTGCGGATCCACCAGCAGCCGGTGCAGGCCAGGGTATTCTCCGCCCTGGGGATCAGCCAGGAGGAGGCGAACGACAAGTTCGGCTTCCTGCTCCAGGCCCTGGAGATGGGCGCCCCGCCGCATGGCGGCATGGCCTTTGGCCTGGATCGGTTGATGATGATCCTGACCGGCAGCGAGTCGATCCGCGACGTCATCGCCTTCCCCAAGACCCAGAAGGCCACCTGCCCCCTGACCGACGCCCCCTCGGCGGTGGGCCGCAAGCAGCTGACCGAACTGCACCTGCGGCCCGACTGGAAGGAGTAATCGCCGCCGTCCCGGAGCCTACGGTCGCTTGCGGGAAGGCGCCTCGCCACTTGGCCGGCTAGTCGAGGAGCTTGCCATGCACCGCGTCTTGGAGTTTGTTTGGGCCTGGCTGGGGGCGGGCTGGGGGTTATTTCTAGAGTCGGCGCCTTACGTCGTCTTTGGTCTGGCTTTGTCCGGGCTGCTCAAGGTCTTTCTGTCGGCTGATTATGTCGCCCGCCACCTTGGCCGGGGCCGATTTTCGTCGGTGCTGAAGGCGGCACTCCTTGGCATCCCCCTGCCGCTCTGCTCCTGCGGGGTGTTGCCCGCCGCCGCCGCCCTCAAGCGTCAGGGGGCTAACAACGGGGCCACCATCGCCTTTCTGATCGCCACCCCCGAGTCCGGGGTGGATTCCATCGCCATCTCCTACGCCCTGCTCGATCCCATTCTGACGGTGGCCCGGCCGCTTGCCGCCTTGCTCGGCGCCTTGGTGGCCGGGGGGCTGGAGAACCTCCTGAACCCGCCCCGGCCCCAGCTCTCCATGTTCTCCGCCATCGCCTGCCCGGTGGACAACTGCTGCGATGGCTTGAACTGCCATCCGGACGTGCACCGCCGGCATCACACCCTGGCGGCGCGGATCATGGCCGGATTGCGCTACGCGGCCTTCGACATCTGGGGCGACCTGGCGGTTTGGTTTGCCTTGGGCGCCTTGCTCGCCGGTCTGATCGGCGTCTTGGTGCCGGCACCGGTTATGGCCTCCTTGCTCGGGGGAGGGCTGGCCGCCATGTTGCTCATGTTCCTGGTCAGCATCCCGCTCTACATCTGCGCCTCGTCCTCCACCCCGGTCGCCGCCGCCCTGATACTGAAAGGGGCGAGCCCCGGGGTGGCCCTGGTCTTCCTGCTGGCCGGGCCGGCCACCAACCTGGCCTCGCTTACCGTGTTGCATGGACTGCTCGGCAAGCGGGCCACCGCCTTGTACCTGGCCGCCATCTTCGGGGTCAGTATGCTCTGTGGCTGGGGGGTGGATTGGCTCTATCGCGCCCTGGGGATCGAGGCGCGGGCCGTGATGGGGCAGGCGGCGGAGTTGGCCCCGTTCTGGCTGCAATGGCTCTTAGCCGGCCTGTTGCTGGCGCTGGCGGTAATGAATTTTTGCAAGTCAAAACAAAGC
>JAJYJA010000183.1 GCA_021789795.1 Deltaproteobacteria bacterium
CCAGAAATACCTGGGCGAGGTCGAGGGTAACCGGATCCTTGCGGCCTACGGTTTTCCGGTGTTGCCCGCCCGGCTGGCCAAGAGTGCCGAGGAGGCGGCGGGGGCGGTGCGGGAGTTGGGACGCTGCGTCTTCAAGATCGTCTCGCCTCAGATCGTCCACAAGTCCGACCTGGGCGGGGTCAGGGTCGGCATCGAGAGCGAGGACGAGGCCCGGGCC
The DNA here is from genome assembly GCA_021789795.1 of Deltaproteobacteria bacterium. Taxonomy (GTDB): domain Bacteria; phylum Desulfobacterota; class Desulfobulbia; order Desulfobulbales; family VMSU01; genus VMSU01. The sequence continues at coordinate 218 of JAJYJA010000183.1, forward strand.
GCCTACGAGGACATCCTGCGGGTGGTGGGTAAAAACGCCCCCCAGGCGGAGATCGAGGGGGTGCTGGTGCAGAAGATGGCGGAGAAGGGGGTGGAGGTGATCCTGGGGATAAACCGGTATAAGGTGTTCGGGCCACTGTTGATGTTCGGCCTGGGGGGCATCTTTGTCGAGATCTTCAAGGACGTAAGCTTTAGGCTGGCGCCGATCCGCCACAACGCCGCCCGGCGGATGATCCGTTCCACCAAGGCCTACCCCATGCTGAGCGGGGCCCGGGGCGGCGAGCCCTGCGACACCGACGAGGTCGAGCGCTGCCTGATTCTGCTCTCGGCCCTGGCCACCGAGAATCCGGAGATCGCCGAGCTGGACATCAACCCGCTCATCGTCCATCCCCAGGGGCAGGGCTGCTCGGTGGCCGACTGCCGGATACTGCTTGATCCCGACCGGGCCCGCTGAATAGTTACGGTCCCCAGCCGATGCCAATTCTGCGGCACTAAGCTGGATAGTTACGATCGGTTTTTTAAGCCCCAGCCGCCTGGGGGGTGGTAGTCACTGCGGGTGGTGGCATGGCGGCGGGCGCTTGGTTCTCTGCTGGGGCGCCGGGGGCCGGAGGGGCCTCATCATAACCCATGGCCTGGGCCATGATGGTCAGATACTCGTCGCGCAAGGCGGCCCGGTCGAGGTCGGCATCCTGGCCGGATTTGAAGCCGCAGGCGTGCTCCTGACAGTATTCCCCCCGGGAGACGTAGTTCAACACGATCCTCGGGATGTCGAAGTGGTGGATGGTGCTGTAGCGCACCGCCCGGCCGTTTTCGATAAAGTACACCCGGTTCATGTGGATCGAGTCCTGCTGGTCATTTAAGTAGTCAAGGTCGTTATAGGTGTTGGGGCCGTAGGTGAGCGGCGGCAGGTGGTCGCTAACCAGGATGATCAGGGAGTGGGGATCGACCTTGAGCAGGCCGTTGACAAAGGCGGCGATGGCCTGGGTGCGGTAGTAGTACTGGTTGACCGCCCGTTCCAACTGCTCGTCCTTGACCTTGCCGGTGACCCCGATGACCTCGGGCCGCTTTTCGGTGTTGATATCGTGGGGGGTGTGGCCGTAGATGCCGATGATGTAGTTGAAGATCGGCTGCTCGGGATGCTCCTTGATCTTACGAGAGATGAAGTCCAGGTTCTGGGACAGGAGGGTGCCATCGAAGATGTACATCTCGTCGGTGGTGTCGCCGTTGGAGAAGTAGCTGGTCAGCCCCTTGGCGTACTCCTGGGGATAGTAGGTGTGGCTGAACCCCAGCCCGGCGTAGGCCTTGGTCGAGTTGTAGTAGTCGGGAACGAAGGAGTTGGTGGCGTCGGTCTCGTAGCCGGCCTGGGTGAGCAGGTTGGGCAGGCAGTAGGTCTTGGCGCCGGTGAACACGTCGAACTCCACCCCGGACAGTTCCCTTAGGGCCGGCACCCCGCACAGGACCTCGAACTCCGCCTGCGCCGTCCCGCCTCCGAACACCGGGGAGACCGAGAACCCGCCCTTGTTGCCGAAGAGCTTGGTGAAGGAGATGTCGGCGGGCGGCCTGGAAAAATGCGCCCCCTTGAGCAGGGTGGGATCGATAAAGCTCTCCAGCACCAGCAGGTGGACGTTGCGTTTGGCGTTCTCGTCCTTGAGGACGTCCACCGCCTTTTCAAAGTCCTGCCGGTAGGAGGGGTTGTCGCGGTAGTTGGCGATCTTCTCCAGATAGCTCTTCCTGCGGGCCTCGTTGTAGAGCATCATCCCCAGCCGCCCGTTGTTGCGGGTGCTGTGGGCGTCGGAGTAGAAGACCACCTCCTTCTGGGTCTTGTTGAAGGCCGTCATGAAGGCGTCCGGCCATCGTTCCGCCGATATAATCAAGGCCGCGAGCGGCAGGGCGCCGATGAGGATGGCGTGCGGCTTGCGGAGGTTGAGGTTGATGATGAAGGCCAAGAGCGGCAGACCGACGACGGTCACCGCCAGGGCGATCATAGACGGGTGCAGGATGCGGAACATCTCGGGCAGTTCGCTCACCTCGGTAATATGCGGCAGGCGGCCCAGGAGCAGGAAATAGACGTCGGTGGCGAGGTAGAAGAGCATGATCGGCGCCGCGGCCAGCAACGCCTGCAGGCGGGAGGGCCTGAGGATGCGGTTGAAGTAGTAGTAGAGGTAGGCGAGAAGGGGGATCTCGAGCCGCCAGGCCCCCCATACCGAGGGCAGGCCGCCCAGCTCCTCCATGACGCTGGTATAGCCCAGGAGGAAGAGGAGGAAGAACACATAACGATTGGCCACCAGGGACAGCAGACGCGGCATCGAGACGTGGTTCTTGAGGCGCATAACCGGTTACTCCAGGTAGTGTCAGAGGTGGTTGGAACGGGAAGGGGACAGGCGGGAAGAGAAGGCCTGGCGAGTTGCTAATGCAACAACAAGGCCAGAAGCGGGGATGGGCCGTTGGCCACCAACGACAAGAGGTTCCGGCGCGGACGCGGGAACCTCTCGATGCACAAGATTGGCTGGGGAGCAGGGATTCGAACCCCGAATAGGCAGAGTCAGAGTCTGCTGTCTTACCATTAGACCACTCCCCATCGCACGAGTATCGCTTGAACTGCCGGCCCAAGGTAGAAAAAACAGGCCGGATTGTCAAGGGAAATGTGTCTTAAGGGTTGTTCCGCCAACTACGAGATCACCACCCCGGCGTAGCCCACCACCTGCCGGGTGTCGCCGCTCGTCTCCCCGGAATCGGTGTAGCGGATCAGCTCCGCCTGGCGGGCGCCTAGGCGTATTGCCGCCAAGAGCGCCACGGTGGTGGGAATAATCCCGCACATGGATATCCGCTGGCCGAGCACCGTCTGGTAAAGGCCCTCGGGATCCAGGGCGAGGAGATGGCGCAGGGCGAGTCCGTCCTTGCGGGTGGCGGCCTCCCGGGGTTCGTAATGGCTCATGTCGGTGCTGGCCACCAGCAGGGCCGGGCCGGCGCTGGCGGCAATCGCCTGGGCCAGGGCGAGCCCCAGTTCCTGGCATTGAGGATAATTCAGAAACGACAGGCAGATGGGCACCAGTTTTCGCGCCCCATGATGTTGCAGAAAGGGCACCTGCACCTCGAGCGAGTGTTCGCGGGTGTGGGCTGAGGGGTCGTCTCGCAGGAGCGTTGAGCCCCGCATGATGGCCGCGGCCAGGGTTTGATCGATGGCGATGTCGCCACCCGGCATCCGCCAGCCACCCTGGGTCATGATCGCCGCCGGCTGTCCCTGGCCGTGGTGATTGGGGCCCAGGATGACCGCGGTCTCCGGCACCTCCACCCGGGAAAAGGTCTCCGCCGCCACCCGGCCCGAGTACACGTACCCGGCGTGGGGGGAGACGACCGCCAGGGCCGTAAGCCGTTTGCCCGCCCCTGGTTCCGGGGTGAGCCGCGCCACCAGGGCGCGCAGTTCGTCCGGGTCTTGGGGGTAAAATTGGCCCGCCACGGCGGGCGGGCGGAGTCGTTCGGGGGTGCGATCGGACATAGTCGTTATTGATGATCTCGCAGTCTTTTTGCGACGCCAACCGAATTTCCTCTTTGCAAATAGCCTGTTCCATTGTATATGGAATCTTCCTTGATTGCAAAGTGTCTTTATCAGGGAGGAGAGGTGTCCGAGAGGCCGAAGGAGCACGCTTGGAAAGCGTGTGTACGGCAACGTACCGAGGGTTCGAATCCCTCCCTCTCCGCCACAGCACGTTCGCGCCGCCAGTCCATAACGCCACCCTTGATAGCCGGGTCCCGCGCAATAAAGGCTCATGAACCCCGCCAGGTCCGGGAGGAAGCAACGGTAGTGATCACCTTTATGTGCCGCGGGGGTGCCTGGCTATCTTTTTTTTCGCCCCCATCCCCCTTCTTCGCCGTCGTAAATGTCCTATAAGGTACTCGCCAGGAGAAATCGGCCCCAGAAGTTCGAGGAGGTGGTCGGCCAGGAACCGGTGGTCCGCACCCTGAAAAACGCCCTCAGCCGCGACCGGGTGGCCCACGCCATGATCTTCAGCGGGGTGCGGGGGGTGGGGAAGACCACCATCGCCCGGATCATGGCCAAGGCCTTAAACTGCCATCACCCGCAGGAGGCCCCCTGCGACCGCTGTCCCTCCTGTCTGGCGGTGATCAACGGCAACTCCTTGGATTTGCACGAGATCGACGGCGCCTCCAACCGCGGCATCCAGGAGATCCGCGACCTGAAGGAAAACATCCGCTTCATGCCGGTGGCGGAGAAGTTCAAGGTGGTGATCATCGACGAGGTGCACATGCTGACCACCGAGGCCTTCAACGCCCTGTTGAAGACCCTGGAGGAGCCGCCGGGGCACGTGTTCTTCATGTTCGCCACCACCGAGATCCACAAGGTGCCGGTGACCATCCTCTCCCGTTG
>JAJYJA010000184.1 GCA_021789795.1 Deltaproteobacteria bacterium
TTTGGCCCAATATGTACGAAAATACTCCCATCCTCGGCCAGCAGATCCCGCATCAGCACCAGCCGTTCGTAGATCATGCTGATGAAGGAATCCGCCCCCTTGCCCCAGGTGTCGCGGTAGGCCAGCTCTTCCAAGACATTGGCCCGCTTGGTGAAGGTGTCGCCGCCGATCTCGATGTCCATGGAGAAATCCGCGCCCACGTCAAAGGGCGGGTCGATATAGATCAGCTTGAGGCCGCCCTGGGCCTCGATCTCCTCCCGCAGGGGGCCGTTTTTCAGGGAAGAGAGGATGAGCTTGTTGTCGCCCCAGATCAGCTTGTTGGTCCAGCCCTTGAGCTGGCGGCCCCGGTTGTCCAGGTCGAACAGCCCAAGTTGCAGGGAGGCGGGTTTCTCGGCCCGGGGCTCGTCCACCTGCTCGATCACCTGAAAGGGCAGCACCACGTTGCAGACCTCGCTGGTCTTGCCGTTCCACACCAGTTCCACCTCCCGCTTGTCGTCGAAGAGCAGAAAGCGGTACTTGTCCGGCAAGGGCTTGCCGGCCTCGATATGGCGGATGATCTCTTGCTTTTCGGTTTCCGTTAGTTGCGACATGGGAATTATTATGGGGGCGTCTGAGAGGCCGTAAGCCGTTAGGAGCCGTGCATGAATATAACCTGGACAATCTCCCGCGACTCTTCCGGCTCCTTATACCGTCGCCGTGAGGCTTATTGTTCAGGTTGTTTTCACTCGACGGCTTAGCGCCAGATAACCTCTTAGCTCGGCGCGGCGCGGCAAGGCGCAGGCCTCTCTTTTACCTGATGCCCCCGTTCTGGGCAACGAAAAGTGAAAAACTTCCTGCTCGCGGGAAACCCTTTGACAATCGGCCAGCGTCGGGCTATGCAGGAGTCCCGAGTCCCTGGGACTAGCAATTGTAGCGTATAAGCCGGTTTGCGGCCGGCCCGGAATCAATCATGCCCGCCATGCCCTCCACCCTGCACGACACCTTTGCCCGCACCATCTCCTACCTGCGCGTCTCCCTGACCGGGCAGTGCAACCTGCGTTGCCTGTACTGCCGGCCCCTGGGCGGCGCGGGCTTGCCGTCGCAGGAGGAGGTCTTGAGCTACGAGCAGGTCCTGCGGGTGGTGCGGGTGGCGGTGGGCCTGGGGGTGGAGAAGGTGCGGCTCACCGGCGGCGAGCCCCTGCTGCGGCCCGGGGTGGTAGGATTTGTCCGGGAGCTGGCCCGGATTCCGGGGCTCGTCGAGGTCAGGCTGACCACCAACGGGGTCTTGCTGGCCGAGATGGCGGCGGAACTTTATCAAGCGGGCATCCGCAAGCTCAACATCAGCCTCGACAGCCTGCAACGGCAACGTTTCGCCGAGATCACCGGCCACGACCTGTTCGAGCGGGTTTGGGCCGGCATTGAGGCCAGCCGGCGGCTGGGTTTTTCCCCCATCAAGCTGAACGCGGTGGCCATGGCCGGGGTGAACGACGACGAGTTGGTCGAGTTCGCCCGCCTGACCCTCTCGACGCCGCTCAACGTCCGCTTCATCGAGTTCATGCCCGTGGGCCAGGCCGGGGCCGGGCAGGGGAGCCGCTACCTGCCGGTAAGCGTCATCCGGGAGCGGATCGAGGCCGCCTTGGGCGAGCTCACCCCGGTTAAGAGCGCCAAGCTCGACGGCCCGGCCCGGGTCTTCACCCTGGCCGGCGCCAAGGGCAGCGTGGGCTTCATCAGCCCCTTGAGCGAGCACTTCTGCGCCACCTGCAACCGGCTGCGCCTGACCGCGGCCGGCCGGCTGCGCTCCTGCCTGCTCACCGACCAGGAGACCGACCTGGCGGCGGCGCTTAGGGCCGGATGCGACGATCAGGCCATCGCGGCGATCATCCGCCAGACGATCCGGGACAAACCGCAAGGCCACACCCTGGCGGCGGGCCAGCGGCTGGGCAGTTGCCACGGCGAGATGTCGCGGATCGGCGGCTGAGACAGCGGTTGCGGCCGTTTGTCCTCTGGGCCGGCAACGATTTAAGCCTCTTGATGTTTTTTTTGCCCTGAGGTATTTCAGATGTAGTGCCCTTGAGAAGGGCCAGCCTCCAGGCGCATGTCTGGGAGGCCGGCCAGCTCCCGTTTGGCCGTCGGTTGGCAAACCTAAAAAATAACTCACCCCCCCCCCTCCCGCAAGGTAGGCAACGATGACCCTGTCCGGCAACGGCAATGGCTCCTTCTCGGAGGCGGCCTATCAGACTATCCTGGCCACCGTCCTGGATGGCTTTTGGGTCATCGGCCCGGGTGGCAAGCTCTTGGACTGCAACGCCGAGGCCTGCCGGATGCTGGGCTATAGCCGGGAGGAGCTGCTCGGCCTCTCGGTCATCGACATCGACGCCTTCGAGTCCCCCGAGGAGGTGGAGGCCCGGATGCGGGAGATCAGGGAGCGGGGCGGGCTGCGGTTCAAGGCCGTGCACCGCCGGAAGGACGGCGTCCATCTGGACGTGGAGGTGAGCGTCCACTTTTCTCCCCGGCAGGGCGGTTTCTACGCGGTGTTTGTCCGCGACCTTTCCCGTCAGGTGCGGCTGGAGTCAGACCTGCGCCTCGAGCGCGACTTCACCCGGCGCTACCTGGAGGTGGCCTCGGTGATGTTCGTGGTCCTGAATCGGGAGGGCGGGATCGAGCTGGTCAACCGTCACGGCTGCCAGGTGCTGGGCTACACCGAGGCGGAGCTTCTGGGCCGCGACTGGTTCGAGACCGTGATCCCTGAGGACGAGGCGCCGGGGTTGCGGGGGGTCTTCGCCCGGCTGCTGGCCGGGGAGGGCGAGGAGTTGTCCACTTACCAGAACCGGGTGCGCACCAGGGACGGCGCCTGCCGGCTGATCGCCTGGAGCAACAACTTCGTTCGCGACAACCAGGGCCGGGTGGAGCGGGTGATCTCCTGTGGCCGGGACATCACCGAGGAGCGGCGGGCCGAGGAGCAGTTGATCGAGGAGCGCAACAAGCTGGAGGCGGTGATGACCGCCTTAAACGACGGCGTCACCCTCCAGGACAAGGATTTCACCATCCTCTACCAAAACCGCAAGCACCAGGAGATGCAGGGGCCGCACCAGGGCGAGCCCTGCTACCGGGCCTATCAGCGCCGGGATTCGATCTGTCCGGGCTGCGTCCTGGCGAAGACCTTCGCCGACGGTCAGGTGCACCGGCGGGAGGTGATCGCCCCGGACAAGGACGGCGGGGTGACGCACCTGGAGGTGATCGCCTGCCCGGTGCTCGACGCCCAGGGCGGCATCGTGGCCGGCATCGAGGCGGTGCGCGACATCTCGGAGCGCAAGAAACTGGAGCTGGAGGCCCAGCGGGCCAGAAACCTCGAATCCCTGGGGGTGTTCGCCGGCGGCCTGGCCCACGATTTCAACAACCTGCTCGCCGCCATCTTGGGCAATCTCTCCCTGGCCCAGCATCAGCGGCAGGAGGGCCTGGACATCGGGCCACTGTTTTCGGCCATGGAGTCCGCCTGCCAGCGGGCCCAGCAGTTGACCCGTCAGCTCCTGACCTTTGCCAAGGGCGGGGCGCCGGTGATCGACATCACCTCCATCACCGGCATCGTCAGGCACTCGACGGGCTTCTTTCTGGCCGGCTCGAAGGTGCGGCTGACGATGGAGATGCCAGACGACCTCTGGCCGGTGGAGGTGGATGGCGGCCAGATCAGCCAGGTGGTGCAGAACCTGGCCCAGAACGCCGAGCAGGCCATGCCCGAGGGCGGGGTGCTTAGGGTGCGGGCCGAGAATGTGAACCTCGCCGAGCCCGTGTCCGGCCTGCCCCTTACGCCTGGCCGCTACGTCAAGCTGACCTTCGCCGACAACGGTGGCGGCATCTCGCCGGAAAACCTGCCGCGTGTCTTCGACCCCTACTTTACCACCAAGGAGAAGGGCAGCGGTTTGGGGCTCGCGGTCTCCTTCTCCATCGTGGTCAAGAACCGGGGGCATATCGCGGTGGAGTCGGCCCTGGGCCGGGGCGCCACCTTCACCCTCTGGTTGCCGGCCGCCAGTCGCGAGACGCGGGTCGCCGCCGCGCCGGCCCCCGCCGCTGCCGTCGGCAATGCCGCCGTCCGTCCGGGCCGGATATTGGTCATGGACGACGAGGCGATGATCCGCGACCTGGCGATCGCCATGTTCACCACCCTGGGCCACTCGGTAACCACGGTGCGGGACGGGGTGGAACTCTTGGCCGAATACCGGGCGGCGCGGGCGGCGGGCCGGCCCTACGACCTGGTGGTCATGGACCTCACCATTCCCGGCGGCCTGGGCGGCAAGGAGGCGATGGTCCGGCTTTTGGAACTCGACCCCCAGGCGCTGGCCATCGTCTCCAGCGGCTATTCCGACGACCCGGTGGTTGCCAACTACCTTGACTACGGCTTTAAGGCCGTGCTCGACAAGCCCTTCACCCTGCGCGAACTGCGTGCCGTTTTGAGCCGTCTGCTGGCTCGCTGATTCCCCCTCTTTTTTCTTGCCGTTTATCGACGATTGGCCCGCAGATGCTCGATGAGCAAGCCTTCAAGCCGCCACTGGCCTTGGAGAAGCAGGGCGCGTTGCCTCTGGTAACCGGCGAACTGCTCCGGGTCGCAACCACCTTTAGATGAT
>JAJYJA010000185.1 GCA_021789795.1 Deltaproteobacteria bacterium
TGGATCAGTTGCACCACCGAGTCCTGCGAGGGCATGGGGATGGGCCCCAGTTGCTCGCTCGCCTCCTTGCCCTCCCAGGCCAGCACCAACTCCCGCACCACCTCCGGAATCCGGTGGTAGAAGCGGCTGATCTCCTCTTCCTCGTCGATGCAAGTGTTGGCGGCGTTCGCCAGCGTCTTAATGGTTTTAGTCAACACCCACCTCGATATTTCTGTTAAACTCCCTCCCTCGGCCCCAGGCGGAACGCCCAGGCCAAAGATCGCCAATCACTCCCGCACCCTGTATCCTGTATCCTGTATCCTGATACATAGCCCTCCCCACCAGGGAAGTCAACCCCGCCGTTACTTGCCACCAGTACCACATTGTATCTCCAGCCGGCAAGGCGGGCACGAGCCGTCCTCGGCCTTTAGTTCCCGGTCAACTGGCCAGGCTTGCTTGTGTTGCCCCTCTGGTTATGCTATAAAAAATATCAGGCAGCGACTCCCCGGCCCGAAACAGCGCCCCGCCCGGCGACAACCACCAGCGAGACCACTTGCGATGACCCAAGAAACCATCATGATCGTGGACGATGACGAAATCGCCCGGCGTCTCCTGCACGGCACCCTGGCCCCCCACTACCGGGTGCTCAGCGCCCGTTCCGCCCTCGAGGCCCTGGCCATGCTGGCCGACGGCCAGACGCCCGACCTCATCCTCTCCGACATCATGATGCCCGATCTGAGCGGCTACGACTTCTGCGCCCAGGTCAAGGCCGATCCCCAGACCAAGCATCTGCCCTTCATCTTCGTGACCGCCCTCTCCTTCCCCAAGCAGGAGGAAGAAGGCTTAAAACTGGGGGCCGCAGATTACATCAACAAGCCGGTGCGGCCCGGCCTACTCTTGGCCAGGATTCGGGCGCAACTGGAACTGGCGGCCTACCGGGAGAAACTGCTCGGCCAGCTCGACTCCAGCGTCAATCAACTGGCCGACAGCCAGCGGGCCTTGCAGGCGCTGACCGCCGAGCGTTCCTGCCTCTTCGAGGTCATGGGCGAGATGCTGGCCTGCCGCGATCACTACACCTCGGAGCACGCCCTGCGGGTGGCCGAGCTTTCGGTGCGTATGGGCCGGGCCTTGAACCTTAACACCAACGACCTGGAGACCCTGGAACTGGGCTGCCTGGTGCACGACATCGGCAAGGTGGCCATCCCCGACGACGTACTCTTAAAGCCAGGCCGCTTCGACAAGCAGGATCGCCAGATCATGGAGTTCCACCCCCAGATCGGGGCCCGGCTCTTCGCCCGGCGCTTCGAGAATCCCGGCATCGCCGCCATCATCCTCCAGCACCACGAGCGGTTGGACGGCGGCGGCTATCCCAACCGCCTGTGCGGCCCGGAGATCGACCCCCTGGCCAAGGTGGTGATGGTGGCCGACATCTACGAGGCCTTGATTGCCAAACGCCCCTACAAACAGCCCCTAAACCGGGAAAACGCCTTAGGCATCCTCCTTGACGAGGCCCGCCACGGGAAGGTGCTCAAGGAGATGGTGCAAACCATCGAGGCCGTCACCGCCGACTTCGACCCCCTGCAGCTCCGCCTAGACACCGCCGCCGACTACCTGACCAGCCTGGAATCCTTCCGGCGCAAGACCTATTTCCGGGAGCCGCTGAGCGACTTCTACAACTACCGCTACCTCACCTCCCTGCACCTAGACGGCAGGCTCTGCCAGGCGATCGAGCACTATCACATCCTGAAGACCGACTTCAACGAGCTAAAGGAGCTAAACTCCCAAATCGGCTACGCCCGGGCCGACACGATCCTGGATCAGATCGGGCGTTCCTTCCACGAGATCATCGAGGGCGCCCTGACCGGACACGGCCTGCCGACCAACGCCCTCATGCTCCTGCGGCGCGGCTCCGACTACCTGATCTACTCGGAATGCGAGCTCACTATCCTGGAAGGGATCAAGGCCTCCTGCCAGAAGGTGCTCGACCGCGCCCGCCACGACTGGGGGATCAAGGCCTCACTGAACCTAACCAGCTTCCCCAAGGCCAAATCGGTTGACGACGCCTTAGACGAGATGGACGGCTACCACCGCAAGTAGCGCCGGCCCGCCCGGCTACCGCTCGTCTCGGGCCCGCTCCTCGATCATTCGGCCCCGCTCCACAAAGTACTCCACCTGGCCCCGGGCCTGGCGCAGCGCCCCTACCGCCTCCGCGAGCCGCAGACAAACCGGGTCCCCCTCCCCCAACCTCGCCACCGCCTGATGGAGGAGCGCCTCCACCGCCGCCTCCTGCTCCTTAAGTCCGGCCAAGACCGCCTTCCGCCGCTCGTGCTGGGCCCGCTCCGCCTCGATGACCGGCATCAGCCGCCGGACGGAGAACTCCACCAGCACGTCCCTAGGGGCGTGGGTCTGCTGGGCCAGGCGTTCGAGATCGTCCAAGGCCCGCCGGCTGATGACGTAAGTCTTCTGCACCCGCCCCGGCCCGGACTTGAAACCGTGGCCGCGCACCTCCTCTCCCAGCTCGCTTAAGTTGCCAAGCTCGGCCAGCAGATGGTCGAACAGGGATTTCTGCCGGATCCCCAGATGGGCGGCCACCAGGCCTACGGCGCGAATGGCGTCCTCCGACAGCCTGAAGGTGGTGCGTACCGACTGCCGGCCCCGCAGTTGGTTAACCACGTTAAGCGACGATCCCGCCTCCCCGGCGGGACGAATCTCGGCCTTGACCTTCATCTCCATCCTCCGTCCCGAACCTTCGGTTGCCCGGAGCAGGGCCGGCCCCGATCCCCGACGCCCTGCCTCCCCCCTTGTCACTACCATAACCGCTTAATTACTCATTGTCAAAAATGATAAAAAGTAATCAAATATTTTTTCTGCCAAACTCATATTGACACGGATAGATTCGGGATTATTTTTTGGCTAGGCAAGGGGCGAACAAGCCCCGGAGGGCGCCTCCCCAAGCGTAGCGGGGAGGCCAAATGCAAACCAAAAACGAAAGGAGGACATTATGGAACTCATGAGATTAGCCCCCACCAACGAGTTGCGGCGCTTCAACCGGCTCCTGACCCACTTCTTCGACGAACCGTTCTTCCCTCCAGAGAGGGAGGTGGCGGAGAGCGGGACGTGGGCGCCCAGGGTCGATATCTACGACACCAAGGACGCCTTCATGATCAAGGCGGAGCTGCCGGGGGTGGACAAGAACGACATCAAGGTGGACGTGGACGGCCGACTGTTGACCCTGCGGGGCGAGCGGAAGACCGAAACGGAAACCGGCGGCCAGGACACCTCCTACTACCGGCGCGAGATGTTCCAGGGCGTCTTTGAGCGGACCTTCACCCTGCCAGAGGCGGTTGACCCAGCGACGATCAAGGCGGAGTACAAGGACGGAGTGCTCCACCTGGAGGTGCCGAAGCCCGAGGAGAGGAAGCCACGCCAGATCGAGATCCACTAGGAAAAAAAGCAGGCCCAACGCCCGGCGTTAAGGCCTAAAAAAACAAGGGCCGCAAGTGACGGCCCGCGAGAGACCAAGAGGTCTCGGCAACCCCCTGCCCGGGGCGAGTTCCGCCCGGCAGGGGGTATCTTTTTGCCGACCGCCAGGAGGAACGCGGCGGACAAAGGGGCTATTCCCCCTGGCGGTGGCTGTAGCGGATAACCGTGGCCTTCTCCAGGGTGATCATGCCGCCGCCGGACATCATCTCGTCGATCCTGGGCATGACGGCGTCGATCTTCTCCTTGCTCTCCACCACCTCGATGACGATGGGCAAATCGAGCGACAGGCGCAGGAGCTTGTCGGTGTGGAAGACGCTGTTGGCCCCGAATCCCGCCACCCCCCGCAGCACCGTGGCCCCGGCGAAGCCCTCTCGCTTGAAGAACTCCACCAGCACCTCGTAGAGCGGCCGGTGGCCCAGGGAATCGTTCTCCCCGATGAAGATCCGCATCAGTACCTTTTCGCCGTTGAATCGGGTCATTTGCTCCTCCAGTTAGACAAGGTGACGGGCGGCGGCCACGCCCAGCCAGACGCAGATCAGGCAAGCGGTGACGCTAACGATGGCGTTGAGCAAGGCCACCATGAACTCTCCCCCCTCCAGGAGCCGAAAGGTCTCGTAGCTGAAGGTGGAAAAGGTGGTCAGACCTCCCAAGAAACCGATAGTCAGCCCGATTCTGAGCAGGGGCGGGATCAGGGTGCTGCGCACCCCGAACTCCATGAGCAGACCGATGATGAAGGCCCCCACCACGTTGACCGCCAAGGTACCGTAAGGGAACCCCCGCCCGAACAGATCATAGACCCAGCCCGAGAGAAAGTAACGGGTCAGGCAACCCATGGCCCCCAACACCGCAATCAAGATGGTCAGCTGCATGTCGTAATCCTCCCCTTCCTGCGCCTTGAACTGTCCGGGGCCATAGGCGGATAGCTTGTCTAATCCGGCAGCAACGGCAAGGGACAAAATGAAGATGGGACGCGCGACTAGATCATCCGGCATCCCCAAACATGATGGCGTCGCAAAAAGACCGATCTACTGCGGCGCGTGGCGGTTTGGCTCGTTCGGCATACCATCTGTATGGCCTCACTCGCCAAACACACCCCGCGCCTTGTATATCGGCCCTTTTGCTTAGCC
>JAJYJA010000186.1 GCA_021789795.1 Deltaproteobacteria bacterium
CCGTCAAGAAACCGTTAAGAGAGCCGGGACTAAACTTCCCACCGCCTAGAGCTGGCGGCTTGACAGCCCCCCTGGAAAACGGTACATCGTGCCTATGACCGCCAACGATCATCACCAGGGCCTACTGCGGGCCATTCCCAAGATGGACGAGCTGCTCGACTGGCTGACCGGCGAGGCGGCCCCGCCGCTTGCCGACTCCCTTAAGCGGGCCTCGCGCGTCTTGCGCAAGCGGGCGGTGCGCGACACCTTGGCCGCCCGGCGGCAGGCCATCGTGGACGGCCTCCTGACCGACGCCGCCGCCCTCGCCCCCGCCGCCCTGCTGCCCGAGATCGGCCAGCGGCTCGAAGATCTCATGCGGCCAAACCTCCGGCACGTGCTCAACGCCACCGGGGTGGTGATCCACACCAACCTGGGCCGCTCGCCGCTGCCGGCCGAGGCCCTGGAGGCCATCCTGCGGGTGGGCGGCACCTACTCCAACCTGGAGTTCGATCTGGATACCGGCGGGCGGGGCAGCCGCTACAGCCTGGTGGAAGGGCTACTCTGCGAGCTGTCCGGGGCCGAGGCCGGCCTGGTGGTCAACAACAACGCCGCCGCCGTGCTGCTCACCCTCTCCACCCTGGCCGCCGGGCGCGAGGTGATCGTCTCCCGCGGCCAGCTGGTGGAGATCGGCGGCTCCTTCCGCATCCCCGAGGTCATGGAACGCAGCGGCGCCAGGCTGGTGGAGGTGGGGGCCACCAACCGCACCCACCTGCGGGACTACGAGGCGGCCATCGGCGAGCACACCGCCCTGCTGCTCAAGGTGCACACCAGCAACTACCGGATAATCGGCTTCACCTCCGAGGTGGCGCTCGCCGATTTGGCGGCCCTGGGCGCCAGGCACGGCCTGCCGGTGATGGAGGACTTGGGCAGCGGCTCCCTGGTGGACACCTCCCGTTTCGGACTGGCCAAGGAGCCGACGGTTCGCGAGGCGGTGGCCAGCGGGGCCTCGGTGGTGACCTTCAGCGGCGACAAGCTCTTGGGCGGCCCCCAGGCCGGGCTGATCGTGGGCCGGCGGGAGATCATAGACCAGATCAAGAAAAACCCGTTAAACCGGGCGCTGCGGATCGACAAGTTCACCCTGGCGGCCCTGGAGGCGACATTAAGGCTTTATCGGGACGAGGAGCTGGCCATCGCCGCCCTCCCCACCTTGAGGATGCTGGCCCAAGACCAACGGGAGATCGGCCAGCGGGCGGCGCGGCTCAAGCGGCGGCTGGGTAAACAATTAAGCGGCAGGTGCCGGATCGAGGTGGTGGATACCGAATCAAGGGTGGGCGGCGGGGCCTTGCCGGAACAGGGCCTGCCTTCCCGGGCCCTGGCCCTGAGGCCAGCCGGGATGAGTGTGGGTGAGCTTGAGAGTGGGCTGCGCAGGCTCACCCCGCCGATCGTGGGCCGAATCGAGGACGAGGCCCTGCTCCTTGACCTGCGCACCGTGTCCGACCAGGAACTCCTCCCCTTGGCCGCCGGTATCCTGCGCTTCTTCGCCCCCCCCCGGAGAGACTAGACCCCATGGGCTTCCCGTTCGCCGTGGCCGACCAAATCTTGACCGGTCACGACTTCCACCGCTTCGAACCGCTGTTTGTCAAGGCCGCGCTCGCCCTCTTTCCCTGCGAGGCGGCACGATTTATCGTGGGCGGCCGGGAGTCCGAGGCCGACGATCCGCCGGCCCCAAGACTTGACGACAAGACCAGGGCCGGGGCGCTCCTGGCCAGGCGGCAGGGCCGTCCGGTGGCGGACAGCGGCAGCGGGGAGTTGTTCTTGCCCCTCGCCGGCCCGGAGGGGCCGCTGGCGGTGGCGGTGCTGACGGGCGGCGACCCCGGCCTGTACGATCGTCCCCCCGAAGACTGGCTCCTTGATCGCCTCCGGCTGCTCCTTAGAGAACTGGAAACGATTAAAGGCTGGGCCCAGGACCCGGTCTCCGGGGCGCTTACCGTCGGCCATCTGCGCCAGGAACTTGAATTGCTCGCCCCGCCTGGCCCGGAGGAGGGGCTTTGCTGCCTCCTGTTGATCGAGACCGCTGGCCGGGCCAAGGACGCCGGCCAGGCCCTGCGGCAGACCGCCCGCACCGCCGCCTACCTCGACTCCCTGCTGGGCGGGTCGGCCCCGGTGCACCACCTGGGGGCCGGGCTGTTCGCCCTCCTCTGGCGGGGCGAGAACCTGGAGCAGGCCCAGCGCCTGGGCTATGCCCTGCTCGGCAGGCTGAAACGGCAGGGGCTCCAACGGGTGCAGCTCGGCATCAAGCCGCTCGTTCCCGAGGAACTGGCGGCCATTCCCGAGGGAGGCCGGGCCGACGGCGCCCTGGACGCGGCCTGGGAGGCCCTGGCAATCGCCCGCCGGCGGGGGGTGTTCGCCTTGAGCATCGCCCCCGGCCATCAACCCGACCCCCAGTCCCTGGCCCCGCCGCCGCCCGAGGCCCTCGCCACTTTAAGGCGCCTCTGGCGGGACGAACCGCAGTTTTCCATCGTCTTCCTGCAAAAGGATCTTAAGGACCAGGTTGATGATTTTCCTAGCCAGATCAAGGAGCTGGCCGCAGGCGGGGCGACCCTGGTGCCCATCGATCCCCACCGGGCCTTGCTTTACCTGCCGGGGGCGGACGAGCAACTGGCCGCCGACTGGGCCGGGGCCTTCGCCAATCAGGCGCTGGGCCTGGGTCTTGGCACCTTCTCGCTGGGGATCGCCAGCCATCCCTGTCCCGGATTCCGCAAGGCCGACATCCCCTTAAACGCCAAGAAGGCCTTGATCCACGCCCAGTTCTTCGGAGCAGGCGGCATCGCCTCCTTCTCCGGGGTGAGCTTGAACATCGCCGGCGACCTCTACTACAACCAGGGCGACTTGCTGGGCGCCATCCGCGAGTACCGGCTGGGGCTGAATCTGAACCCCGAGAACATCAACCTGCTCAACAGCCTGGGGGTGATCTACGCCCAGATCGACTCCCACGCCCAGGCCATCCCCCTGTTCGAGCGGGCCCTGGCCATCAACCCCGATGACTTCATGGCCCTGTTCAACCTGGGCTTCGCCCGCCTCTCGCAGGGCGACCTCGACCGGGCCTTGCACTATTTCGAGCGGGCGGAACGGATCAACGACACCTACTTTGATCTTGAACTCCAGTTGGGCCAGCTCTACTGTCAGCGCGGTCAGTACCGGCGGGCGCTCAAGGCGCTTCTCAAGGCGGAGGAAGGCGCCCGCCGCCAGTCGCTGGGGGACGGCGAGGAGCCGCCCTGGGAGCGCTGCGAGCCGTGGCCGGCCCGCCGCCAGACCCTGGGCCACGGCCTGGTGTACCGCTATCTGGGCGAGGCCTGCCAGGCCCTGGGCAGGCCCACGGAGGCCATGACCTACCTGCAACGGGCCGCCCGTTACAACAGCCGGGACAGCGAGGCCTTGAGCCTGCTGGGCGAGCTGTACGCCGTCCAGGGACAGGGCTCAGACATCGCGCTCGCCTTCTGCCGGCAGGCGGTGACCATCGACAGCGGCAAGGCGGGGCACTGGCGCCGTCTGGCCCTGGTGCTGAACCGCCGCGAGGAATGGGAGGCGGCCCTGGAGGCGGCCGAGCGCGGTCTGGCGCTGGCGCCGAAGGACCTTGCCGCCCTGATGCTCAAGGCCACCCTGCACGAGCGGCTGGGGCAGTTGCCCAAGGCCCGGGCCGCCTACGAGAAGGTGCTCAAGCTAAACGGCACCCACGCCCAGGCCGCCCGGGCGCTAAAGAGGATCAACCAGACCACGAGGAGGGATCGGTGAAAAATTTCGGCAACAACATCACCGCCATGGATAAGCAACAGTACTGGCTGGACAACTTCAACGCCGGCGACTCCTGGCGGCTGTTTAAGATCATGGCCGAGTTCGTGGAGGGGTTCGACAGCCTGTCCGAGATCAAGCGCCCGGCGGTGTCGATCTTCGGTTCGGCCCGGGTGAAGCCGGACGAGAAGTACTACCAGCTAACCGAGGCGATCGCCGGCGGCTTGGCCCGGGCGGGGTACGCGATCATCACCGGCGGCGGGCCGGGAATCATGGAGGCGGCCAACAAGGGGGCGACGGAGGCGGGCGGGGTGTCGGTGGGGCTCAACATCAACCTGCCCTTCGAGCAGGAGCCCAACCCCTACGCCAATCTGCCCATGAGCTTCAAGTACTTTTTCATCCGCAAGGTGATGTTCATCAAGTACGCCATGGCCTTTATCGGTATGCCGGGCGGCTTCGGCACCATGGATGAGCTCTTCGAGGCGGTGACCCTGATCCAGACCCGGCGGATCAAGAGCTTCCCGATCATTTTGGTGGGCCGCGAGTATTGGACAGGGCTGGTGGACTGGATCCGGGAACGGATGCTGGCCGCCGGCAATATCGCCGCCGACGATCTGATGTTCTTCAACATCCTCGACGAGCCGGACGAGGTGGTGAACACCATCCGGCGGACGGTGATCATCTAGCCGTTGATGGCGTCGCAAAAAGACCGATCTACTGCGGCGCGTGGCGGTTTGGCTCGTTCGGCATACCATCTGTATGGCCTCACTCGCCAAACACACCCCGCGCCTTGTATATCGGCCCTTTTGCTTAG